>CAZFDX010000070.1:0-13752 GCA_964518325.1 uncultured Alcaligenaceae bacterium
ATACACCATCATTTGTGAGCGACGAGGATATTATCAGATTGGCCCCACACTGGTAGAGACGGGAGATTTTTTCGGGCTTCATCGTCGGCATCGGATTGTGACTCGACCTGCCTATTTGATGGTGCTTCCCAAACCCCTGCCCTTACCCAAATACGATTTTGCCAGCGAACGCCCTGTGGGAGAAGTGAAACTGGCCCATCGCTTGTTTGAAGACCCCACGCGACCTGCCGGAGTGCGTCCGTATCAATATGGCGACCCCCTGCAACGCATCCACTGGAAAGCGACCGCCCGCTCGGGAACCTTGCAATCGCGTGTGTATGAACCGACCTCGTTGATCGGCGCCACGCTTCTACTGGATTTCCACAAGAGCAGTTACGAAGGGAAACGAGAACCCTATACCTCGGAACTGGCCGTTCGAGTGGCTTGCTCTTTAGCTCAGGCCGTGGCCGTGTTGAACCAACCTATCGGCTTTGCCAGCAATGGGCTTGATGCGGCAGAATTAATCCGTTTAGGGATCGAGATTCAATCTGGAAGCGATGAAGAAGAAAGGGGCTTTGCCGACCGCGAATCGGCCAAGGCTTACGCCGAAGCTCCTCAACATAGTGAACGAATCCATCCGATTCTTGTTCCCACCCGCCGAGGGCCTGAACAATTTCAATTAATCCGAGAAGCCTTGGCCCGTGTCGAACTAACGGAAGGACTTTCGTTCGCGGAAATGATTGTGGAATTACTCCCCCGATTCCCACGCGATGCCACCATCCTTGCAATTCTACATCAGGTTTCTATTGAAATTGCCACCTCCTTAGGTCAACTTCGCAAGCAGGGCTTCGCAGTGACAGCCGTGATTATCAATTACGATGAAGAAATTCGTCTGATCTCAGCAGGGCGTCTCCTAAGTCAAGGCGTTCGTGATTTTCGATTCATCACTCAAGAATCCGATCTAGCGCACCTCGGTTCACAAATGGAAACCCCACCAGATTATGGTTTCTCGATTCCTCTCGTTTAGCTCTCTCAATAAGGCAAAAATGAATCGTGATATTCTTCTTCACAATCGATAAATATCATTGTTGATAATAATTCCATCATTTTCGAGAATAAAATCATTATATTGAACAGACTCTATCCCCCCCCCTTCTGGATTATTTTCATGTTCTTTGTGTATCAATTATCAGTTCTTGAAAATAGAAATGATGAATTAAAAAGATTATCTCGATAAAGAATCGACAAATGGAAAGGATTAAATCACTATGAAATGATGAATAACAAAAATTAACTCGATGAGGAATCGATAAATGGGAAAGGGCTAACTAGGTAAGGTTCGAGATTCTGGTTTATTCAGAGGATGTTGCTCTTTTCTTCCTTCGGCCATGACGGCAGCCCATTCAGCTAATCGACGACCTAAAAGGCGACAAGATTGCTGAACATCTGGCTCACGAGGTTGACGGGTCGCCACAGCGCCGTAGTGACAGGTCATCAGTTTACCTGCATAATCGGTCACACCGAATACGAGGAAGCCAAAATTGATGAGCACCATCTGGATTGATTGACAGGCAATTTCAGCTCCCCCCCCCCAACCTCCGCTAGAAGAGAAGGCGCAAGCCACTTTTCCATCAACTTTCCCCCAGTGATGAAACATCGTTTCATCCCAGAATCGTTTCATTTGCCAAGACAGAATCCCCATATTGGTCGGGCTTCCAACAGCCAGACCATCACACCAGTAAATATCCTCAGGAGACGCATTTTCAGTGGAGCGGAGACGAACTTCAGTCGAGGGGATTTGGCTTGAACCTTCGGCAATGAGCTTGGCCATCGCTTCGGTATTGCCGCTGGCAGAGTGATAAAGAACCAAAATTTTTGCCATAATGGATTCCTTGGAGTTAGGGAAAATATTTGTATAGAGACGAGAAACACCACTGGCACTTATCAAGCCGATAAAATCAGTGCCACAAGACGAGCAAAACCACGATATAGCAGAGAAACAACAAGGGCCAAATAACCGTACAAATAGAGTCCCTAGTCCCTAGGGGTGTTCCCCCTGTGGATAAGTTTGTACAGAAAAACACTCAATCAAAGAAAAACCCAAAAGTTGATAGCCAAAAGATACCTGAGTGAATCCTACATGATGAATGAAACGCTCCCGAATCGAATCCATCCTAAATGCCTTGGAATGCGTCCCTTCCAAAAGCAAAATTGTACCAACCTCTCCGATTTATGAACAGGTTCATGGGGACAATACAGAGGTTCCATTTAAGTCAACCTGTCATTCAGCTAATGACAATCGATTTGGTATTGAAAGGACCCTCTGGAAATGTATAAATTTTATAACTATTCATAAATGGGCTTTTACGATGCGAATCTCTCAGAAATTAATCTTTTGCGGGTTGTTTAGTCTGATGGTCGGAGTGTTGCTCATGGGTTGTGACGAAAAGAAAGGCACAACGGGCAATTTAAAGGGACAAGGTGGCGGGGAGCGAAACTCATCGAAATTCGTTGAGAAATCGGCACAAGCGACATGGAATCAAACAGGTAAAGTCCAAGGTGGTCCGTGAACCTTGATTCAATTTGATTCTCAATCTCCTCAACACAAAATCACTCATAACAACGCTCACTCTCAACAGGTATCTTGAGCACTTTGACTATTGGGGAAAAGTATGCCGTTCTCAAATAAACGTCGTTCGTGGCTCTCTGCGTTATCTCGACGATATAAAGTTCCTACTTTGCTATTACTGTTGATTTTTGGGGTCGGTATCCATCGATGGGTCTCGGAACCAAACTATGAGTTCCCCCTTGAATCGATCGACGATCCAGAACAAATTCAACAAATTCTCTCTTTGGCTTCCGACCTACGAAACATTCGCTACACCCAACCATTCTATTTCCAAGACCCGACCCTAGGACGTGAAGACCAAAAGTATGATCCCACGAAACCTTCCATCGAATCTCTGAAATCGATTCAGATGCTCGCCAATTGGATTTTGAAATGCCATTTACCGACCGATCCTAATGACCCGAAGAAGTTTCAGATTGCAAAAGGCTCCGATGCTCGCGACTATTTTGCACGGCGCAGCTCGGAACCAAATTTCCAACTCATCAATGGCATGGTTCAACTTCTGCCGCCCCTGAACGAGTTGAAACTGCGGTCGTGGCGAAAAATGTCAGTAGAGGAGTTAACTCAAGAGCTGGCGGATCATTTTCGACAATTACGGATCAAAGAACGGGACGAAGGTTACATAAAACTATTGACAACCCCAGCAAGTGAAGCTCTTTTGAGAAGACTAGAATTTCCTGAGTTTCCGAAACGAGAATCTTGGTACTCAGGTCGGTTTCGTCGTGGGGGTATCCGTAGTTCGGAAAGTGATCGAGAATTGTGGGTAGAGCAATTCCTAGCTAAAACAGACAAACACATTCAACCAAATATGAAGTTTTATCAAGCCGTAATTGCGAATGAACGGTTTGCTTTTGGTAACTTGGATCAAAATCGAATTGTATACCGTACAGTTCTCCAAAATGGAAAAATCCCCCTCCGATTGGTAAAAGGTAAACCCGTGACCTATGTAAATGTGTTGGTTGCGGTTTCGAGTGGATCGAATGAATCGAACAACTTGGCCGAACGAGAATGGGACACGGGTATTTCCTTGCACGAAGTCAACTGGCAGGTCATTGGTAAGAGTAGTGCATTAGGGTATCCTGAAAATCCTGCGGATTTAATGCCGATTTGGCCAATTTCCTTAAGTGATGTCTCGTTAGATTTACAAAAACTCCATCAATCGCTGACTGAATTTGGATTCCCAAAAGAAGTGGAATTAGTACAAGGACAAATTACCCTAAGTGATCCCCAAACACCCTCATTTCAGATCGATTGTATTTGCAAACACCCCACTTTTACTGGGTTCCAACACCCCATGCAATTGAAAATTCAGATAGGGGATAAGAACCATTTTACGCAACAGGCCACAAAGGTAGCTCGTGAGGTTCGATCCCAGTTGGCTCAGTTTATTCCAACCGTGACCCGTTTGAATGGCTGGCCTGTGCAATTCACACCTCAAGAGGGTTCGACAGGAAAATTTATTGCTCAATTCGATATACCCGCTATTGGTTTTCCAATTCAGGTCGATGCCTATTTGCTTAAGTCTGGGCAATTAGCTTTCCACTCAACCCCAACCGTTGAATCCCAAAATCTCCTGATTGAAAAATTACTGATCCCCGAGATGACCAAAAATAAAACACAGTTGGTCGATCCGGCCTTACCACCTGTAATGGAAAAGATCGAGATTAACCCTACTCATAACACAGTGAGCCTCTCGTGGATACGTTCGGACAACAATCCGCAAAATCCCAATGCTTGTACCCGTTACACTCTCCCGATCGACGAACTCGGTCAAAGACCATGGATCGTTGAATCCACAAGCAAACCTACGGATTTTATCGATTTCCCTGCGTTGGAACCGCAAGAATTCCGCGCCCCAGCAACCCCCATAGCAGAATGTCAGACACGCATCCAGAATTATCTCTCGAAAGAGTATGGTGCCTTACCTGTGGCCCCCCGAGTTTCGTTTTTCTCCAGCTCGGCAGGCCTTTGGGTGAGTGTCGGCTTGAAAATTTATGATTACCCAGAGTTCACCGTTGGGCCAAAACTGCTCTCTGGGGATATGTCTCCGGAAGAGTTTGCTCGTGATTTGATGAGCACCCCCTCTCTGAAAAAGGCATCCCGTTCGGGCTGGGCCAAACGGCGTGATTGGACCCATCCCCGTTTTGGTCGAGTTCGTCCCGAGATTAAAGAAATCGACATATCAGGATCGAAAATATCGATTTTGTGTAAACCGATTAGCTTTGAAATAGATAACGCTCCCTCCCATCTTGATGAGATTTATTTCGAGAATCGCCGATGGATCCGCCCGAGATGGGCTAAACAACCAAAAACTACCGAAGAATTCTTCACACAACTCGCGCTTAGTGAACTCAAACAATATAATGAATTTTTCAACTTATTTCGTATTGGTCTTGCAACCCTTTCAATAGATGAAGAAAGTCTACAGCCGGGAGAATCCCTGAGTTTTCAACCACCTCTGATTCCCTTCAAGGTCGCCCTCATCCTGCCGTTGTCCGGTTTACAGATCGATATGCGTGGGATTCGTTACGACCAAGATGGGTTGCATTTTCCAGATAAACTTCGTTTCAGCTACATTGGCTCGATCTATTTCCCCCAAATGTGCCTTTCGGACCCTGTCATTCAATTGGACTTTCTCAAAGAAAGACCGGGCTTGAGCATTGCAGGTAAGTTCACTCCTCCTATTCTTGGGGTCAATATCAAAGGTGGAAAACGACCCGCCCCGATAAACAGTCGGTTGAATGCCAACGGGTCACTCGGTCAATTACCCGAAATTAGGCTCGATAATCCTTGGTTGCATGCCATTTTCTTGCAATTGGAATTTTCTATACATCTCGATGCCCTTGAACAGGACCTCGAACTTCAAACGCAAGGACGACTGCGGGCTTTGAATAGAATCGATGTGGCGCAGGTTCGCGTGGCATGTCGACCGAAGCAGATCTATTTTGAAGGGGAAGCCGAAGCCCTTGGTCGAATTCCGGGATTTGATCGAATTCCTGCTCGGCTCAGTGGCAATGTCGAACTGGATGGTAAGTCTGGAAAATTCCAGATGCATGCGGACGCCGAATTATTTGGTGTGAATTGTTTGCATCTTTTGATTCAAAACCATTTCAGCAATGGAAACCATCCCGATAATTATCGCCTTGTCGGTCATAGGAAGTTTCCATCACACGGGACGACACTGACTTTGGAAGGTGTCTCAAGCACTGATTTCAAACGGTACGAGCTAGCCGGTGAAATTCATTCGGGACCCATCCAAATTCGAGTGACCATCGACGAAACGCACGGGGTTCGCTGGACTCCTTCAGTCGAATGGGAAGGGCGCGTATTTGCGTGGACCATTTCGGAAGCGATTTTTGGATCAGGTGCAATCGAGAAGATTCAATCGCAACTCGACACGGTTCAAATGAAAAAATCGTTTTTCTCGGAAAACTATCAAATCCCAGTCGCTTCGATACACGAAGAAGAATTGGTTCGTGCCTTGGTGGTTGCAAAAGACCGTTCTCCGGTCAAACCCCAAAAACAATCAGAGGTACATTCGACGGCCGGTAGTGGGCATGGTTTGAGAGGTTACATCGAATACACGGGTTTGGCAGCATTCGTCCATCCCGACAGGCCATCGATCGTTTCAATCAAAAAACTGAAGCAAGAAAACCTGACCCAACGAACAATTGAGAATGCCATTGAACGAGACCTCGTGGATATCGACTACTCGCCGATAGCGCATGTTTACAGTCCGGGAACAGGTTCTCATAGTGTGGTAGTCAAGAAAAGCCCCTCAAAGGAAGAAGTGGTGTATGTGGCATTTCATTCATTGCATCATGGCAAAATGTTTCTTTGGTTACCCAACGAAGGAGTTAGGGGGAACTTTTACGACATCTCGGATCACTATGCCCCTTCGGTTTTGAAAAATCCTCTCACGACTGCAAAGGATACGCTTCTTGGATGGCATTCCCTTTCGCAAGCGATTTTCCACCATGCTTGGGCGATTTATTTAGCGAAATTGGCCCCACCAACAGGTCAAACCTCAGAATTCCCCTCCCGTTTGATCTTGGCACCGGATCAAAATGCAACCGATACGAGCTTTGCCAAGTGTGGGTATGAATATCACCTCACAGCTACTTACTTACCCCCAGACCAAAAGCACACACGCTATTTCTGGCCATGTAACTTAAGATTCTCCGAGTTTGAAACCGTGCTCAAAGCCCACGTCGATATTGTCCACCCCTACATACCAGCCGATCAGGTGAATCCCAATCTGTATGCCCGCATTCAGCAGGCATTCTCACAACCCGAATTGGCTCGAGAAACATCACGGCACCCCACGGAGTTGATTGGGCTTTCAAACGACGGGAACACCATGGTTTGGCTCTCGGTCCAAGATCGTTCTCAGGGGGGATTTAATCTTTGGTCCGGGAATCGACAAACGCGAAGGATGATTAAGATTTGTATCGCTGAAAACAACGTGAAGTTTCCCCGAACTTTTGATGTGGTTTCTCAGGAGAGGATTTACCATGGTGCCAACTTAGTAGCTCGCTCACTTTTCTCAGGAAAACCCGTTCTCACTGAAGCGGAAAAAATCTTCGTCGGGCAACAAGGTGTTATTATCGTAGTGAAGAATTCGAAGAATTCGGGGGATTGGTGGCTCATCCGAGACCTCGGTAAAAACAAGGAGCCAGAATGTGTATTTGTTTCGCGCACGTCTTTTGACGAATGGAACAGTGAGACGAAAGTTTATCTTACCCCCGAATGGAGAGAGGCTACAAAACGTAAAGAACTCTCGAACGAGACGATTGCCAAGTTGATTCTCTCGCCTTTCAATCGTAAGGGAGACCATGGTTTTGAAGCTAACCCCTTTGGGCTAGTCATGGGCCTCACCAAAAAATAAACTCCCTTGCATTCAATAGCTCAGACCTTCTTAAGGAATGTGATTAATGTTTTCAAAACCGTTGGAAATTCTCAAGCGGTTACTCCGACCCGTCCCGATAGGCTCAGTCGGTTGGGGCCCCTCCACTTTGCTGTTTGCTGCGGTTCTAACCATGGGGAGTTATTGGGCTCTCAACACCTATCTCATGAATCGAGTTCTCTATGTGGTGCGTGAAGATCGACCCCAACAATTTCAAGAATCGTTTAGCGCCGACGAGTTCCGCCGACGAGTTCGACAAGCCACGAATGCCCCTTTTGCACTCGATAAGGAGCCTTTCGCGAGTGTCTTCCAATCGGCTCCTAGTAAACTCCCGCTGCCATTCTCGCAATTGTACTTTGAGCTAGTGCAACGGATTATTCGTGGTGATCGTGTTGTCGATAATACCGAAACTGCAAAGGATACCCTGATTAAAGAGACTATTGAAAAACACCTCTCCGGAAACATTACAGGGTGGCGTATCTATCGCCTGTATACCCAACCGCTGTCGGGGCAAAAACTCCTTGATGATCTCATCAAAATCGAACCTTCGCTTCAAAGTCGTTTGGCAGAGATCAAAGATGGCGATAAATATCGTGATTTTCTCGTCAAATTCGCTGAACTTGCTGGTCAACCCGCTCGCGAACCCATCCGAGACCTCAACCGCTTTAATGGGATCGTTCAGTGGTTGACGGTATGGCTTTTTTGGATTATTTTGTTAATCCTTTTGCGAAGAGTTTTCTATTTTCTTCCATTGAGAAAAGGCGGAAAATTATTCGATCGCGCCTCCTCTTTTCAAACTCGTGAGAATATTCAAAAATACTTACCCAAAACCCTGTTTCAAAACTCTGGCGATACTAACAACGAGTTTCTAGATCGGGTTCGTTCAATGGAAGCGACGACCTACCGGACGATTGAGTTTCTGATAAGTTTGCTGCCCTCTTTGGGTTTTGTTGGTACGGTCATCGGCATGGGCGATGCCCTTCTTGCGGCAGATGGGCTATTTAGTTCCCGAGACAAACAACAGACAATCACCCATATCACTCAACAACTGGGCTACGCATTCGATACCACCCTCATCGCCTTGATCGCGGCTCTCCTTGCAGGGGTCCTCGTGGTGATTTGTCGGATTCAAGAAAATCGGGTGTACACCGATATTGCCAACCAATTTTTCAACCCCAAGCCTAAACGCTAAATCATGGACCCGCAAGAACCCACCCCAGATTATACACTCTCTTTCGTCGATTTGATTACGAACGGACTGGGCAGTTTGCTCGTCCTATTTTTTATCTTGGTGTTAATCCAAGAGAACCTGAACTGGTCCAATGAACCGGAAGCACTTCCAACTAACTCCATCCCGACTAATCACCCAATGATGATACTCGTTCAATTGAAACCCGACCGAACACCATTTGATCCATCCGGTCAACAATCGATATGGCTCTTTTCAAGGTCAGCATCCGATTTAGGAATTTCGAGCACTCGCGGTCGAGACATAGATTGGGGAAAAGACTATGCCCTATTGTTGACCCCAGAAATTTTACCGCGAGATTTTCAAGTTTTTCTAAACTCCTCACATTCGGTCGAAGATATTTCTGTGGAAATTTATTTTGAGGGGCTTAAACAAAACGCCTTGCCGGAAAGTGTTAATGGCCAGCTCCGAATCTGGCCACCCAAAACAATCGTTTCTGATGAACCTATCGAAAAAAAGACAAAACCATGAAGACCCGATTCATTTCCTATCTCGATCTGATGTGTTGCGGTTTTGGGGGTGCCGTGCTCATGTTTCTCGTCACCGCAGTTGCTGATGTGGTACGAACACCCACAAACGATCTGATATTTATTCGTTGCCGTCATAATCTGGAAAGCAAAAATCCTCGGGCCGAGATCGCGATTGAATATCAAGTCCCCGGTTCCGAAATCTGGATACTTCCCAACCGAAACGACCCCATTATCAATAACGTCTTTCCTGCGTTCTCAGCAGTATCTCAAAAGGGGGGGGGATCGGAATCTGTGCTGGTGATCCGTTCTCCCAAACGCGGGGAGTGGCGTTTTAGAGCGTTACTTGTGAATTACCCCAACCCAGCAAAAGATGAGCCTAAAGAGGCCGATATTTCTCAACCCTGCTCGCTTCAGTTCGAGGTCAAAGGTGCCAATCTTGAGATAGAAAATCTCCCCGTTTTTGAATTAGCTCGACCCGGAGAAACCAGCGAACCTTTCTCCATTTGGTTCAAAAACTAAAGGTGTAAGCTGCAACCCTCCTTCCAAGGGTAATGAATGATTCCTTCCTAGAATCGAAGACAAGCCTCTGCGTCTAGGAGTATCTTGAATGGATCGATAGCAAATTCCAAGTGGGTGTTGCAGTCAGAATCTTCGCTGATGTTTTTTCCGCTAACGATCTGACATTCTTGGCGATCCACCAACCTCGAAACCGTCCTCAATCATTCTTCAAGAAAGGCTAGACATTCCGCGAATTGACCAAAATGAGGAGATTCTTGCGAGCTGAACCATTGACAGAGTGATCCCATTGTGATCTCATGGCTAAGCCACGCTACCTCTTTGCCGTGTTTGGTAGTTGAGATTTGTTCTCGTATTAAGGTGGAGTATTTGCATGACCTCGATGATTGTCCGAGACCCAGTTTACCAACAACTCAACCAACAGTTGCGTTTGCTGATCGGGCGGGATTATCAGTCGGGACAGAAGTTCCTTACGGAACGAGAAATTGTGCAACGATATGGGGTCAGTCGCACCACCGCCAACAAAGCATTGGCCAGTTTAGTGACCGAAGGATTACTTGAATTCCGAAAAGGTGTCGGCACGTTCGTTCGACAATCCGCAATCTCTTATGACTTGAGATCGTTAGTCAGTTTTACCGAGAAGGCACGGGCAGCAGGCAAAACCCCCTCTACGATTTTTTTGACCTTTGGGAAGTTGAAGGCAACCGATATCGATCCCCAAGTCGCGGATCGTCTACAGGTCAAGGGTTCTGGGATGGTTTGGGAACTGGATCGTCTTCGAGCCATTGACGGTATACCAGTCATTCTTGAACATCGATTCGTAGTTTCGTTCCACTGTCCGAAACTGACTCGATCGCAAGCCTCGGGGTCACTTTATCAGGCTTGGACAGAATCTCATCAGTTAAAGATCAGCGGGGCCGATGAAACTGTAAGAGCGGTGTTATTGGGAGAAGAAGAAGCGGAGCATTTGAAGGTTCCCGCTGGTTCACCTGCCTTGGAGGTAGTCGCCGTAGGGTTTTTAGAGGGTGAGATTCCTTTGTGGTGGGAACGCACCCTGTACCGTGCGGACCAGTACGAATTTCGGAGCCGTCTCGGATCAGTGCAAACGATTCAACCGATGCGTGGCGGATTCCGTGAATCGGGGGGGCCTATCGATGCAGCCTAACTATTTCAAAGTTGTTGCCCTACTCATTCTTTTGGTGCAAGCCCCAAGTAGCTCTGGAGCCGATTTTTCCAGTGATGTGCTACCGATCCTGAAGGAAAATTGTATTTCCTGCCACAACGCAAAGCGTGCAAACGGCGGGGTTGATCTCACCTCACTTCGTGACGTGGACACAGTACAAGAGCGATACGATTTGTGGAAGAAAGTCGTCCGGCAAATTCAGAACAAGACGATGCCCCCCAACGACCCCCTCGAAGAAGCGAGTCGTCGAACCTTATTAGATTGGCATCAAACGAAATTCATTCATACAGAAGTTCGTGACTCGGGGCCTCCATTAACACGCCAACTGACCCGACAAGAATACGACAATACCATCCGTGATCTGTTGCGAATCAACTATTCGGTTTCGTGGGATGCTGGCATTCCAGAGGAGAAAGTCGTTGATGGTTTCGCCAATCGGGCCGGTGGGTTGGTTATCGAACCCAGCCTGATGGAGAAGTACTTCACGGCCGCCGATCTCGCTTTGGAGCATCTTTTCACACATCCCAAAGAAGGGCCAGCCCGTAAGCAGCTACTTGGAGCGGGTCCTTCTCCGGCTCTCTCTGCGAAGGAAGCGGCACGGCAGGTTCTTTCGACTTTTCTCCGGCGAGCTTTTCGTCGGCCCCCGACAGCACGGGAAGTCGAGCGCTACACGGCCGTGGCGGAGAAAGCTCTTGATGAGGGTGATCCGTTCGAGAAGGCCATACGAAAGGCCATGAAGCCAGTACTCGTTTCGCTCCATTTTTTACTGAGAGTGGAAACCAGTAGCGAGCAGAAAAGCCAACGAATTAGTGATCCTGAACTAGCTGTAAGACTCTCGTACTTCATATGGTCCACAATGCCTGATGAAGAATTGTTTGGACTGGCTGACAAAGGAACCTTGTCTCAACCAGAAACTTTGGAAAAGCAAGTCCGCCGAATGTTATCTCATCCCAAGGCTCAGGCGTTGACTGGTCAATTTCTGATGCAATGGCTTCAGGTAGCGCAATTACAAAAGGCTCTTCCCACACAAAACGAATTCCCGACCTTCACCCGAAGTTTGCGTGACGCGATGAGGGAAGAGATTCGTTTATTCTGCGATCACATTCGGACCGCAGACCGGAGCATTTTAGAATTTCTGGATGCGGACTATACCTTTGTCAGTGCAGAGTTGGCTCAACATTATGGGTTGGAGAAAACTCCGGCAAAAGGATTCGAGAAGGTCTCGCTGCGTCCGCAAGACCATCGAGGTGGTTTACCCACCATGGCGGGAATTCTGACAATGACCTCGCATACCAACCGAACCAAACCCACAGCTCGTGGGAAGTGGATACTCGATGTGCTTCTCGGCTCTCCACCGCCTCCTCCTCCAGCGGATGCGGGTAATTTCGCCCCGCCAGCCAAGGACCGCCCCGAACCTAAGAGCTTCCGCGAAAAACTGTTGTGGAATCATCAGTACCGATGGTGCAGTCCCCCAACTGATTAAAACGATCGACGGCAAGAGTTGGTCGGCTCGAAAGTCCATGCTGGATGACAGGCGCGTGATGGTCCGCGATGCTCATTTGCGTCGAGTGGCCTTCGGTACAGACCGAGTCGTTTTTGTCGGCGATTACGGAGCGCGACTTTCCGCGAAATCCCTAGATGACAAACTTCAGGCCGTGCCCAAGGCCTCTGCGAAAGATACCTTGATCGACATCAATTTTGGAAATGGTTTTTTCGTCGGCGGTGGGCTTCATGGCCTGCGGATGAGAAGTAAAGATGGACTGGATTGGACCGATCGCATCGTAGGTGAAGAAGGTGAACAGATTAATAGCATGTTGTTTGATGGCAAGCAGTTCGTTGGTATCGGTCAGGGAGCTACCTACTTCTCCAAAGATGGTACCGACTGGAAACGAGTCCCCAACAAAAATGCCCCTACCATCGCAACATTTGGCGCGGGGCTTTATGTCGGTACGCTTTGGCCTGGCAAAATCTTGTGTTCGGAAGATGGCATCAACTGGGAACTCACACACGAACTTTCACACAACATCCTCACTCTCGCCTTCGGACAACTGGGAACTAAGTAAGGGGTTGCTATGTCACGAGTCTTTTGTCTGGTATCAATCTTTGGAATCGCTAGCAGTGCTTAGGCTGCAGATATCGATCCTCCAGTTCATCCCGATGAAGCCAAGATCATTAAGCAAATCATCGCCCTTGAGAAATATCAGCCAGAAGTCACCCCCATTCAAGGATACGTTCAGGCAGGAATGAAGCGAGTATTGAGCCATCTCGAAATCGAGACCAAGGAAATCCGCTACTGGCAACTCGTCGTCAAGAACGATCCCCGTCCACACCGAGGCGGTTTTTTTGCCTGTGCATACGACAGTAAAGGTCGAGTTTTAGCTCTCAGCGGAAACGGTCCATGGCTCCGCAATGAAACAATCCGTTCTTTGAAGGCAATGCCGGAACTTCGGTGTATTCACTGGGATCACAACGGTTTCGTTGGCAACCATCCGGAAGCGGACCTCTATGATGGCACGGGATTCGACGCTCTAACCGAGTCCAAAATTCAGGACATTAAAATCGGTTTGAGTTTCAATGATAAGGGAATGGAACAAGTTGCCAAAATCAAAGGGCTAAAACATTTCGCCGTCGTACATGGTCGCACCAGTGAGGCCGGAATCAAGTTCTTTGAGGGTCACCCTTCGCTAGAGTCGTTCACCATTGCCGAGATGGGCAAAGTGAGTCAAAAAGCCCTTGCCTCGATCGCGAAAATGCCCAAACTCACTCATATCGGTTTCCAAGAATCCTTCATCACATACGAAAACGGATTTGAGTATCTCA
>CAZFDX010000071.1:0-8016 GCA_964518325.1 uncultured Alcaligenaceae bacterium
CTCTCGTGGGATTCTGTATTCTTGGGAATCACAATCGGTAGCGATTTTTGCGATTCGCTGGGACTCGGTGGCGCAGCCACAGCGGTCGCTGCTTGACCGGCTGCCACGGGGGCTTTGACAATTTTTCCACAATTCGGATGAGGACAACGAACATTACGCCCCAATAAATTCTCCCCCACTGCCAGCAAATTCCCGCAATGGGGACAGTTAAAGTTGATGCTTTGCATGTGTCATCCAGAACTGTGTTCCGAGGTTATTAGAATTTTGGTAATAAACACCCGAATGCGGAGGCCTACCTGTATGATACAAAACGGAATCGGAACGGATATTCTCGCTTAGGAATAATCCCGATGATTATCGTCTTTCGTTATTGCTCATTCATCATCCGTCATTCATCATTCGTCATCAAATTCGATGAGGCCTCCCATTTCTCGACGAGAAGGCAAACACAACACCATCTGAGATAAGTGATCCACCAACAGCCATCAACCATCAACCATCAATCAAGAGTGAAGCCCCCTGAGCGATTTGAATTCGTTCTACACTTATGAACCTGTAGAGACTAAAATGAAGTTGTTAACAGGAAACTAGAGGATTACATGACACCTATACAAGAACGGATTGCCCAATTCCGTAAGTGGACCGAAGGCTCGCCTGATGATGAACTGGGATTTTTCCGGCTCGGTCAATTGCTCACCGAAGCGGGAGAATATCCCGAAGCGTGCCGATGTTTTCTCAGAACGATCGAGCTAAGCCCCACATTCTCCAAAGCCTACCAACTCCTAGGACAGGCCTATCTTGCGGATGGAAAAACCTCCGAGGCCATTGAGACTTGGACCAAAGGCTGGAAGGTCGCCGATGAACGAGGCGATCGTATCCCCCGCGATGAAATGGCGAAGCTGCTGAAGGCCCAAAATGCTCCGGTTCCCGTTTCGGAAAAACCGGCCACGCAAGCGGGACTGGATGGCCCCCAAACGGGGTTTACCTGTCAGCGGCCCAATTGTATCGCACCGATTGGACGGGCACGCCCCTTGGGGAAACCCCCTTTCCCCGATGAATTAGGCAAAAAGATTCATCAACTGATTTGTGCCGATTGTTGGACCGCTTGGGTCCGTGACCAATCGATCAAGATTGTGAACGAACTTCGTCTCGATCTGAGTTCCGATTTCGGACAAGAAGAGTACGAAAAACATATGCGTGATTTTCTGGGGTTTGAAGAGCCAAACTCGGCGGCTGCCCCCCCTGCGAATCCCCCTCAGAATGATACCCCAACTGCAAGTTGAACCTTGGGCGAGAAACCTGTGGAAACCTCACACACCGAACCGATCTATCTTGTCACTCATGGAGTCGCCCAGTACCTCTTGGGGTGTCGAAGCGAAACCACGCACCTATGGCAACGGAACGATCGCGTGGTGGTGAAAACCCGCCGTGGGATTGAAATAGGCACCATTCTCGGCCCTGTTGAAAATACAAGCTGGATTCCTCAAGGCCGCTTGGGCAAAATTCTCCGCAAAGCCGATCTCGAAACCGAAACCCTTTACGAAAACCAGACCCGTTTGGCAGAGAAGATTCGGGAACATGCTCAACAGCACCTCGATCAGCAAAATCTTCCTTTGGTCTTCTTGGAAAGTGAAATCCTTTTAGAAGGAAACGAGTGTATTTTGCATACCCTCGTTTGGGGTTCCTGCTCGATTGATGGAATCCTTCGCCAAACGGAAGAACATTTTGGGCTGAAGGTTCGCATCCTCGACATTTCCCAACAACCCCGAGAAGAAAAACAAACGTGCGAGACCTGTGGTAGCGAATCGGGGGGATGTTCTTCTTGTGGTACAGAAGCGAAAGGGGGTTGCTCATCAGGCCCTTGTTCCACGGGTCAAGTCAAATCGCACGAGGAACTCACCCAATACTTTCAAAACCTGCGTACCCAGCTGGAACAAACTTCGCACCGAGTTTCTCTCTCGACCACCCCTTGAAAAAAAAATCGACTAAACGGTGCTTTTCTTGCCTTTGCCCCCCCCCTTTTTCTGTGGGGGTTGGTTTTTCGGCTCTTCTTCTTTCTTGGGTTCCTCGGTGTTATCCATAATTTGCGAATAAAGAATCCATCCCCCAACCGCAACCGTATTCAGAAACAGGCCAAACAAAAGCAATAAAATCATGGTCTTGCGACTAATTCGGCGTGGTCGCGAAACGGTCGCATTGGCGGGAGCATTCGGATCATTTCGGGATTCTTCAAAAATATCGACCCCCGAACGAGCTGATGGTGTGGGAAGCACACTCTCGTTATCGGGTGCCTGATGAAGAAAATGATCTTCCGGCAAGGCTTCGACCATGGGCAAATCGTTTTGATTGGTGGGAATCGCACCGGGCATAACCGACGGTTCACAGAAGGGGAACAAGCGAGCCGCCACCACCTCTGCCGAGGGACGCAATGCTGCCTCTCGGTACATCATCAATTGAATTAGTGAATTCACCTCTTGAGGGACATTTTGCAAAGGCAACGGTTCCGACTGAACAATAGTCGTCAGAATTTCGGCATCGTTTGCCCCGCTGGCAGGGGGTTGACCGGTTAACAGATAAGTCAGCGTGGCCCCCAGTTGGTAAATATCTCCCGAAGGTTGCAGCCCCCCGTCTGTGATTCGCTCCGGAGGCAGAAACGCCGGTGCCGTCAGTAAGGGAGTGCCAATCAGCTCCGTTGCGGGTGCCCGATTGGGGGTGATCCCCACCTCCGCAATTCGCACCGTTGCCCCTAGGACCAAGCGGACCTTGATTCCCTCAGCCGTGGCCGATCGCTTCACCGGTGTCAGTAATATCGTGTTGGGATTGATATTTCCATGAGCGAGGCCGGCCTGATGCAATGCCTGCAAACCTAAAGCAGCCTGACGAATATATTCACATGCCAAGGAGACCGGCATCGGCCCCATTTCACGAATGAGCGTCGCTATATCGGCGCCATCGATAATCTCGTTGACCAAATACGGTTCAACCCCGTTGGCCCCCGCATCCACCACCGGAATCAAAAATCGATTGCGGATCGGCACACAGGCTAACAATCGAGCCAAAAACGTCGGGGTTGAATCACGATTCCCCAACCAATTTACCGAAAATCGAAGCAGATGGAATTCAGGCTGAGGGTTGCGACCAAACGTCGCCCGATACCACGTTCCCATAGGAGATTCCCCCAACAGGTCCCGCAAAAGGTATCCCCCCACATGCAACGAAGCCGTTTGTCCGTCCACCAAACGGGATGCTTGGAAAGGGGTCACCCAGCCTTTTTGGAGAGCAACTCGGACAACACCCGCAGTATCTTCACTTTGATATTCAGGAGTTGCCTGTAATTCCTGAATGGCGGCCGGATCGAGTAGATCGATTTGGCGAATCGAAAACATTAAATCAGCAACGCTAAGAGTGTGAATCACGGAGGTCAAACTCAGTAGGAAGGTCTCTGATAAAGAGGAGTTAGGTTGGATAACGGCACACACACCTCTTATATTCCATTCATCTTAGGAATCGTAACCGAAAAGGAGGGGATTTTTTCATGAAATCCCCCCGAGTCTTCTTGAATGCGCAGAACGTCAGTAGTCAGCGGAGCAGCACAGAACTGATACAAAAGGAATCTTTTCAAAATCACCTATTTTGAATAGAATCCCTACCTAGGCAAGGAGGCCGACATCATGATTACACAACTCAACCGAAATTTGATCCTTCCATTTATGACATGGCGGAGTGGGAATCCCCTACTCGCTCATCTCAAACAATTACAGAAAAACCAATGGGACCCACTGGAAACCATCCGCGCTAGGCAACTGCTTCAGCTCAGACGTATCCTACGCCATGCTTATGAAACCGTCCCCTTTTATCGAAAAAAATGGACCGAATTGGGGATAACTCCCGACGCGATTCAATCGTTTGATGACCTTAAGAAAATACCCATCCTCACAAAACAAAGTGTGCGTGAGAATCTGACAGAGCTGAGGTCTCAACACTACACCGATGCCCAAGTTTATTGGAAATCCACTTCGGGTTCGACCGGCGTTCCTCTTAAAGTGGCGGTCGATTGGCCGGCGGTTCGATGGAAGCAGGCTTGCACTCTCTTGGCCGATCTCAACAGCGGCTACCAACTCGGGGGCCGCGTGGCCAAAGTGTGGGGAAATCCGGAATATCGTCACTTTGGATGGAAAGGGAAATTACGAAACTATTTCGTCGATCGGGCCATGTACTTGGACACCATCAAACTCGATGAAAATCGTCTCAAAGAGTTTACCAAACTCCTGAAACGGAAACGACCAAGCCTGTTGTTTGGCCATGCTCATTCCCTTTATTTATTCGCGTGTTATGTGCAGAAACACGCACCAAATTCAATTCAGCCCGATGGGATTATTTCAACCGCGATGGTGCTGCACGATTGGCAAAGAAAAGTCATCGAACAGGCATTTCAAACCCCCGTTTGCGATCGCTACGGTTGCGAAGAAACTTCAATTATTGCTTGCGAAAAGCCCAATCAATCAGGGCTATTTCTTGCTACGGATAATGTTTATTGTGAAATCAGTCCCGATTCATCGTTATCGTTGGAAGACAATCAGGGGCGATTACTCATCACAGACCTGACGAATAAAGCCATGCCCTTAATCCGTTATCAGGTAGGGGATGTTGTGGAAACAACCAATGAACCCAGTCGATGTGGAAGTCAGGTCCCGCGATTTGGTAAAGTGTTAGGACGTGAAGCAGACTATGTTCTCACACCAGAAGGGAAATTAATTTCCGGTATTTCATTGACAGAAAACTTTGCCATGCATATTTCCGGAACGGCACAATTACAGATTATTCAGGATAAACTCAATCATCTGAGATTAAGGCTCGTTCCGAGTGATGAATTTAGTCCGAAATCACATGAACAAATCAATCAATTAGTTCGAGAATTATTTGGCCCAGAGATGAAATACGAAATCGAATTCATCGAAACCATTCCGCAAGAAACAAATGGGAAGTATCGATTTTGTATCTCGCCCGTTGCAGTAGAGTATTTACGGAATTTGGCCTGATGTCCCCTCCCTTGATTAGCATCGTGCTGGCGACCCGTGATTATGGACGGTTCCTAGGGCAGGCTATTGATTCCGTTCGGGGTCAAACTTGGACCAACTGGGAATTGATTATTATTGATGATGGTTCACAAGATCACACACCAAGCCTTGTTCAAACTTATCTGACAATTGATGATAGAATTCGTTATTTTCGCACAGAAGGGCTTGGGCAACCCCGTGCAAAAAATCTTGGCATCGGATACTGTACCGGAAAATATATTGCATTTATTGACGGCGATGATTGTTGGAAACCCACGAAACTAGAGAAACAAATTTCATTATTTCGTTCTGATTCTGTAGGTGTGGTTTACTGTCAACGGGAACTCATCAACGAAGATGGTTCCCCTCGAATCACTCCCGAATATCCCTGCTATCGGGGTCGCGTTTTAGAACAAATGGTGATTCAGAATTTTGTCCCATTCTCTTCGGTAGTAGTTCGTAAAGATATATTTGACCATATTGGGAAATTCGATGAATCGATTGGTGTAGCGATCGACTACGATTTATGGTTACGGGTGGCAGCCCACTATGAGTTCGATTATGTTCCGGAACCTTTGATACTCTATCGAACAGGTCATACAAATTTATCCAGTAAAGTGAGAGATCGTATTTTGGTTGCCTTGGCGATCTTAAGGCGGGCCATTCGTCGTAATCCCCGTCTCCCCTCAGTGAGAGAATCGACCGCATCCACATATCGCACTATGGCCTACATCACACGAAAGGCAGGGGAACCCATCCGTGCGATCCGCTGGATTCTTTGGGCTGCCCTGCTCGATCGAAAATGGATTCAATCGACCCGTACCCTCCTCAGGTTGTTATGGGATTTTTGTCGATTCTCGAAAGCGAATCCCAAAGATATTAATTCATCGATAAATCGATAATTCAATTGAAGTGAATCGGGTTGAATATGGAATCAATAATTCAATGAGAATTATGGATGAATGTCGTTAGATATCTATTTCAATCGGGTTGAAGGGATTTTAATCTTGTAAGGCGTTCGCCTGCTGCATGTAGGGTTTCATCCCGTTTTGCAAACATAAATCGCACCATCGTTTTACCAATTTCCTTGGGTGCATAAAAACTGCTTCCAGGTACAGCAGAGACCCCGATCGTCTCAATCATTTTTTTGACGAAAGCAGTATCATCTTTCCAACCTAATGGAGAAATATCCGTCATCACATAATAAGCACCCTCGGGTTCATAAACCGTTAATCCCGAATTTTTCAAATAAGGAAGGAATATATTCTTCCGGTGAAGATAATCCCTTTGAAGTTGCTGATAATAGCTTTCGGGTAAAGAAAGAGCCGCCGCGGCGGCCATCTGTAACGGGTGCGGCGCGCCGACAGTCAAGAAATCGTGTGTTTTACGGATGGCATTGGTAATCTCGGCTGTGGCAACGCAATACCCCAATCGCCACCCTGTGACAGAAAATGTTTTGGATAATCCCGAGATGGTGACCGTTCGTTCTGACATACCCGGTAGGCTGGCTATGCTGATATGTGGGGTATTGGTATAGATAATATGTTCATAAATTTCATCAGAAAAAACATAAACATCGTGTTCAATACAAAGTTGAGCGATCAAAGATAATTCATCACGGGTGAACACTTTGCCTGTGGGATTATTGGGGGTATTCAGGATTAGGGCTTTAGTTTTATGATTAAAGGCTGCTTTTAATTGATCGGGATCAAAATTCCAGTGGGGAGGTTGAAGGGGTATAAATACCGGTTTGGCCCCAGAAATAATGGCATCAGGCCCATAATTTTCATAAAAGGGTTGAAAAATAATTACCTCATCGCCGGGGTTCACAAGTGCTAACATGGTGGAAATCATACACTCGGTAGCACCGCAACAAACCGTGATATTCTTTTCTGGATCGCATGGAATACGATTGAATGATTCCACTTTTTTGGCAATCGCTTGACGTAATGCAGGTGCCCCCCAAGTAATGGCATATTGATTATACCCATCACGAATGGCCTGACAGGCTGCTTCTTGGATGATTTCTGGGTCAGGAAAGTCGGGCATTCCTTGACCAAGATTGATCGCGCCATGTCGGGCCGCCAATCGGGTCATTTCTCGAATGACCGACTCGGTAAAATGATGAACTCGGTTTGCTACTTTCATAATGTGATTTTATCGGCCCGCCCCAAAAAACCAATATCGATGTTATTTCGGGGTCCGACGCTGGACTAATCGCTTGATGGGTTCGGTGATGATGGGTAAGGGTTCGGTAACGGGTTTGGGAACATCTCCGCCGCCGAGGTCACCTTGAACTTTTATCTTGAACAGGCTCCCGCTCAACCGAGCTGGTAATTCTCCAGAAATCCCCATGATATTCCGAATGTTGGTCCAAACCGTATAAAATTCAAACTTGGCATCGGAACCATCCAGACGCATTTCCCCCTCGCCCCCAAGGCTCACCGCATTGCCGAGTAAATCTAATTGACCGAATCGGATGCGATCTCCACGAATCGCAAACACCGCATGGGCCTCTTCAAAGCCCGTTTGATCCATTGGTCTTAATCTCGCTAATTTCAACACATCTAAGATAATTGGCAAATCTAATAATTTCCCATTTGGAATATCAATACTGCCCGAACCTGAAAGTAAAGGAACCTTGGTGATGGGATCAATCGGGTTTCCGAGTACGATTTTCGCCGTGGCTAACCCTTCGAGTTGAGCTTTACCCAGTTTGTTAATTTTGGCAAATTCTTCTAATCGTAATCTGGTTCCCGTTAAGACTCAATCAAATCTTACCGGAGAGGCAATTTTAATACGAGATTATCCAGTAACTCTACCCACATACAGTCGGGCTGTGATATTTTCTATCTTGATAATATCCGGGCGATTGGGATCGACACCAAATTCCACGGATACTATTTCAACTGTTTGTTTACTGTTCAAGCCGCGATCACTGCCACTTCTCCCTTTACGG
>CAZFDX010000072.1:0-1586 GCA_964518325.1 uncultured Alcaligenaceae bacterium
GTCACTTTGGCTGTGGTCTGGATATTGGGTTTGCCCGGTTCGGGTTCCTCGAAGTAGTCGAGCGGTCCATCAATCTTGACTCGCAGATCATCGGCGGGATTCAACGATTTCCGGTTATGAGAAATCCAAATGGCGGTTTTACGATGGTCGGGCGTGCTGGCTTCATGATCCGGTTCCAGCCGAGCTTGCATCAACTTCCGTTGGTCGAGTTGGGTCGCATCTCGGACAGGTTGATCGAACTTCAGGTAGGCTTTTTCAGCATGAAAGGTAGTAAAGTCCGGAGAACCATCGGGTCCGGGAGTTTTGCCCTCGATGACGATGCTCACCGGTTCAACAAAAACCCATCCTTCGTAAGGTCCTTGTTTGACGAACTCGAAACGTTCCGCAGCAACGATGAACCCCCGCTTCGGATTGGCCGAAACAATTTTCCAATTCATCTCGTCGCAGTTGGGGCCGAAAGCAAGTTGCAACCGTCCGCGAATCGAGTTGAGAGGTAAAGGAGGCGGGGGAGCTTGCTCGGTTGAACCATCGGGCGGGGCGAATCGTTCGGGGAGAGGAGGTAGTCCGTCAAAACTACCCAGTAAAAATGAATAACCTAGGTAAAATGAGAGGCAAAAGGTCACCCCGAGCAGAGCAAGAACAATGCGTCGCGGGGTCCACATACCAATCACACTCCATGAGAACTTCGTTACTGGGGTTCAGGCAATTTTGGTTGTTGAGAGATTTTTCATCGGGATCAACAACAGGGCCAAACTCGCCTTTAGCCTTCTTTCGGGGCGATTTCGGCCTCGAGAATTCGCTTCCAAAGGCCTTGATGTTTCAGAATTTTTTCGATGACTTCACGCACAGCACCACATCCACCCTTATTCTGAGTGACGTAATCGGCTTGGGCGATCAAATCTTCGCAGGCATCGGCCACAGCCACCCGATAGCCCGCTTGATGAAACAACCCCAAGTCTGCCAAATCATCGCCAATAGCTGCGGTTTGTTCCTTTGACAATTGCAATAAATTTTGCAACTGACGGGCTTGGGCCTGTTTATTCGACACACCCTGAAACAGATACGGAATCCCCAGCTCCTGACTTCGGCGGCTGACCGTAGGACTGCTTCTCCCTGTAATAATCGCTAAGGACTTACCACTTTGCATCCAGTATTTTATCCCCGAGCCATCTCGAACATGGAACGATTTCAATTCCTCGGCCGCATCGCTGTAGGTGACTTTTCCATCTGTTAATACGCCATCGACATCAAGGATTAAAAGTTGAATCGTATCCAAATCGATTCCTCATTTGGGGCAAGCAATCTTTGCTGAAATTACCAATAGTACCAAATATGATCTGTAAACGATATGTCCCAACCAAACGGATTATAGGCAGGTTTTCGCGGGTGCTTGTTAAGAAATAGCGATTGATAAAACTTTAAGGTGTACCGACCCCGATTGCATGGAAAACGCAACCCCTTTCGGAAGAAAGTTTTCCGGAGATGACTGGGACCTGTAGGCCAGATCAACCCTACGGTTCTCCGCTACTCCGTGTGGTAATAAGTTGTTCAGAGGCAATCGGGAACGATTGCAACTCGGTAATTGG
>CAZFDX010000073.1:0-5054 GCA_964518325.1 uncultured Alcaligenaceae bacterium
CGTGACCTTCGAGAAGGACTGTTGGCCACGAGAACTGCATATCATGGCAAGTTATGCCGAACCTCATTGCGGAATCTGGTCGGTACTGCCCACGCATAATCATCCCACGCTTGTTCTGCTTTCGTGTGGTCAAACCGCCAAAACATGGGAAGAAATGAAACCCAATGCGGTGGAAGCCGAAGCCATTCGGCAAATGAAACGATTATTCGCTACGGTCCCGAAACCCAAGGGGGTTTTGGTCACTTCGTGGGGTACCGATCCGTTTACCTTGGGGGCGTATAGTGCGGTCGCTGTAGGGGGAAGCCCCAAAGATTTCGATACCTTGGCGGAGCCGGTTGGAGATCGTTTGTTCTTTGCCGGTGAAGCCACTTCTCGCAATTACGCCGGTACCGTTCATGGAGCCTATCTAAGTGGCTTGCGAGAAGCGAATCGCATTCAAAAACTCATTGGTTGAATTCGCTTCGCTTCTTCGGTTTCATTTCTTAAGAATTTCTAAAATATCCCAAGTACGATTCAAAATCTGGGAGAACATCTCATGTTGGTTCGATTTTTTTCGGGTACCATTGTGTTGATTCTGGTGGCTTGTCTGTTTGAATTGAATGGGCAAGAACAACCCCAAGGGAAGGGCAAGGGTAAAGGCAAAGGACCCGATGCCAAACTCAAAGCAGATCAAGATGTGTTTCACTTCTTGCTCGAAAATCATAAGGACATTAAACGCACGGTCAAACTTCTCGATAATGGTGTTGAAACCCTTACCGAATCGGACAAACCGGAAATTGCTGCCAAAATCCAAGAGCATGTCGAAGCCATGCATCAACGGGTGAAGGATGGCCGGGGGTTACGTCATTGGGATGAATTATTTGCCGAAATTTTCAAACACTACGACAAAATCAAAATGACGGTCGAAAAGACCAAAAAAGGGGTGCTTGTCAAAGAAACGTCTGAAGATAAATATGTTGTGAAATTGATCCAAGCCCATGCGGAAGTCGTGAGCAAATTCGTGGCGTCGGGATTCACAGAAGCTCATAAGAATCACGAAGTGCCGAAAGATTCTCCCAAGGTCGATTTGATCTATCCGATTATTCCCAAGTTCGGTGGGGTCGTTCCGCTTCCGAAAGCAGCCGAGCAACCCCGCAAGGGAACAAAAATTGTCTTCGATGTCACGGCGGACTCCAAAGAGGTGAACAAAGGTCTTGAACGAGCGGCTCGATTGTTGAATCTGTATGGTTCGGCAGGCCTGAAGGCGGCGGATATTAAAATTACGATCATCTTACATGGAGATGCCACCAAGGTGGCCCTTTCGGATGAGGCCTACAAAGCAAAATTCTCTGGCGAATCCAACCCCAATCTTCCGTTGATTCGTGAGCTGCAAAAAGCCGGTGTTGAAGTGCTCGTGTGTGGCCAAGCGGTCTCTTACAAAGGATTCCAGAGCAGTGAAATCGCCAAAGAAGTTCCAATTGCATTGGCGGCTCTCACGGTCATCATCAATCGTCAAAGAGACGGCTATGCCTGTGTGCCAATTCCATGAAACAAGCAAAGAAGCGAATGCATGAGGTGTTGCAGTGGATTCCAATTAGGGGAATTAAAGGCAACAAAAATGAAGGAGAAATGAGCGTTTGGGTGAAAAGTTGTGAAATCCTAATGCTAAATACTAACTGGAGTGGTAGACTTTAATAATAGACATTATTAAAGTGTGGATTTTTGATGGAGAAATTATGAGTATCCTCTCCCCGAAGAAAAGAAAGCGTGGTTTTACGCTCATCGAGTTATTGGTGGTGATTGCGATCATCGCCATCCTCATCGGGCTGTTGTTGCCTGCCGTGCAGAAAGTTCGCGAAGCGGCGAATCGGGCGACCAGTAGCAACAACATCAAGCAGATTTTGCTTGCCACCCACAATGGTCATGATTCCTTGGGAGTGCTCCCTCCTGTGGTCGCCTTTTGGTGGAGCAATCCCGCTTACACAGGGGGCTACACCAACAGTGACGGAACATTCTTTTTTTGCCTTCTGCCTTACTTTGAGCAAGGAGCATTGCAAACCAACATCACTAACTGGCCCGGAAGTGGTTTGGGCGCGATCAATAGTACCCAAGCAGCGATGAGTATTCCTATAAAAACGCTGATTGCTCCGAATGATCCGACTGGGCCGAATAATCTGCGCTCGTACAAATTTACAGCGAGTTGGTTCTGGAATCCATCGGGAGCCGATGTGGCCCTGTGTAGTTATGCCTGTAACTTCCAAGTATTCAGTCGGGTTGGAAGCGGTGCCGGAGGAGGGGGACCTTGGGATTGGCATGCCACTGCAGGAACCACACGGATCACGGACGTGCAAGACGGTACTTCCAACACCATCTTTGTGGCTGAGCGACGAAAGGTTTGCGGAACGGCTGGGAACTTCGGTAATTCATGGGGAAATCCCGCTGAAGATTCTTGGTGGCCCGTGTTTGGACGAATCGATGTGAACTGGTCCAGTGCTCCTCCAACCCCGACCTCGTTATTCCCTGTTCCACAGGTCAATCCCCGACCGGATCAATGCAATCAATGGCAATTCACCGCACACGGTCACTCTTCTTCAGGGACATTGGTTGGTATGGGGGATGGCAGTGTTCGTAGTGTGAACCGGAGCATTAGCGTCGCGACTTGGAGTGCGGCTCTTATGCCCAGCGATGGTCGTGTCTTAGGCTCCGACTGGTAATCGCTTATCAATTTGTATTTGAAAGACGCTGAAGCTAACAAACCTTGACTCGCTTCAGCGTTTTCTTTTTTTCGTTAGACTTAATGGAGATTCTCATGAAGTGGATGACTGCGGTTAGGCTATTTTTGTTCTTTGGATTGCTTGTCTTTTTCGGGTGTAGTAAAGAGGGGAAGTTAATTACTGTAAAAGGTACGGTTACTTTAGATGACCAACCTTTTGAGGTGGGAATGGTATTTTTTGAACAACTCAACAGCACCGAAAAATTCCAAGCCACACTCAGTAATAGTGGAACCTTTGAAACAAAATTGCCTCCCGGAAAATATAACTGTTACCTTCAAAATTTCATGTTCAAAATGCAAGCGGAAAAAGGGGCTGCGGTAAGTGGAATTGGGGGGCTTTCAGGAAAATTTATTCCGGTTCCCGAAAAATACACCAAAGCCACAACCTCGGGTTTTACGTTAGACGGACCGCCAGAAAAAGTCGAATTCAAAATGTCCAGTAAAGCACAATAATCACACAGGTCTTGAGACCGATCCGCAAAGTGAGCTGTTTCTCACCAAGAGTTTTGTTCTCAAATGACGATTGTGGTGTTGAGCTAACATTTTTTATCCTCAAATCAAATAATGATCGCATGAGGAATTGGGGAAGGTGAGTCTGTGTTCAGGCTCATTTTCCTCAGAAAAAAGCCCCGAAGTCATCACTTTTTTAATCCTTTTATCATTTATCAGGTTCCCCTCATTAAAAAAGTTCATTTTTTTGGAAAAAAATCGGGTTTTGCCTGTGATTATTTTGTGAGCTTCGTGTTATAACCTTTGGGCAGTCGACCAGATGTTCGGCTGTTATCTCTTTTTATTTTCCTTAAACGGAGTTGTTATGTTTTCCATCCTCTCCCGAAGATGGCCTAAACCAAGAAAGGCCTTCACACTCATCGAGTTATTGGTGGTGATTGCGATCATTGCCATCCTCATCGGACTGCTGTTGCCTGCCGTGCAGAAAGTTCGCGAAGCGGCAAATCGGGCGACCAGTAGCAACAACCTGAAACAATTGGGTTTGGCGGCTCATAACTGTGCCGACTCGAACAACGGTATTCTTCCGCCGGCCTACACCGAAAACTGGGTGAATCCTGCTGCGGGACACATGTATAGCGGACCTTACTTAGGGGCCACCGGAACCGCCTTTTACTTCCTGCTTCCCTACATCGAACAAGATGCTCTGTTTGCTTTGAGCGGAAGCCCCCCTTCGATGAGCGTTTACAACAACAACGTTCACACTCGGATGATTAAAACCTTCCAATCCCCGAGCGATCCAACCGCTCAACAAACCACACACGGTTGGGGCGTTTCTAGCTATGCGGTGAATTATCAGGTGTTCGGGAATCCGGCTCACCCGTGGGGTTGGCAATGGGGTTGCATGGGGGCGAATAACCTTTCGACCATTCCGGACGGAACCTCTAACACGATTCTCTATGCCGAGAAACGCGCTGCTTGCCGTGGGGGTCCCAACGGGAGCAACGGAAACTTGTGGGGACACGGTTGGTGGAACGCAGACTGGATGCCCATGTTCGCTAACACGCCTGTTTACGGTGGCAATGCTTGGCTGGTTCCTCAATCCCGACCCACGAACGCTAACTGCAATCAATTCCAAGCCACGGCCTTTTCCGCGGGCGGGTGCTTGGTCGGCATGGGGGATGGCAGCGTTCGTAACGTCCGACCGAGCATCGCTCAAAACACTTGGATGTTCGCTTTGACCCCCAACGGTGGCGAAGTCCTTCCGAACGATTGGTAATCGCTCGCCCGCATCCGGTTACCGATTCTCTTTTCTTTTGCCCCGATCCTTCGCCCGAATCCTCTTGACCTCTTTTTTTTCTCGGCCACAATAAACAACATCATTCCTACGCCCTCTTCTCCACTATAAGGTATCTCATGTTCCAACACGGGTTTATAAGACACGGGTTTCTCATTGGTTTACTCTGGGTTTGTTATTCACAAACAGGCTGGGCACAACTCGAACCGGCCCGAGCTTTGGCCAGTATGAAGGCAGGCGATGGGTTACAAGTCGAACTCTTTGCTGCCGAACCGATGTTGATTAACCCCACCGCGATCGATGTCGATCATCTCGGTCGAGTCTGGGTCGCCGAGGCCGTGAATTATCGACGAATTAATTTCAAACGTCCCATTTTGCGAGAAGCCGGTGACCGCATTCAAGTTCTTGTCGACGAGAAAGGGAACGGGTCGGCTAGCAAGGCGATCACCTTTTATCAAGGCAAAGAATTGTATGGCCCCTTGAGTGTATGTGTGATTCCGAACCCGAACGGGAAAGGGCAACGGGTCTTAGTGGCTCAGTCGCCGGACATTTTGGAAT
>CAZFDX010000074.1:0-3219 GCA_964518325.1 uncultured Alcaligenaceae bacterium
GAAAGGCCAAAGCAAAGGGTTGCACCGAGCCATCAATCTTTGAGATATAGCCCAAAGGAACCCAAGTGCCCGCCGGTTTTTCCAACCACACACGTTTACCGGTTTGAGCTTGTTGACAGCGAGCCAGACCTTGCTCGATCACGCTGAGAGCCTGTTTGGTATCGCCATTGAGAAATTCGTTATGCTTGAGTTGCCATTCAATGGCTTTGACATAAATTTCTAAATCGGCCTGAGCTTGGGAAGAAGCTCCCTTCGCAGAGAGAGGGCCTTGTTCGAGAGCCGTTTTTGCTTTGCCGCCCGCTTGCTTTAATTCTTGGAACTTTTTGTTGAGTTCCGCCAGTTGTTCTGGAGGAGGGGCCTTGAATTCTGCGGGAGGTTTTTTGGCTTGGCCCAGCAACGGACCCACCACAAATAGAAGAATCAACCAAGGGAAAGTTCGCATAGTTCCAATGCTCCGCGTTCGAGAATGTGCCGCAATCCATCCTGAGGTTGAGCTTAGGGATTTTTCATGAAGAAACCATGTTGACCACGAAGCGAGTGCAAAGGAACGGGGTTACATTAGATAAGGAGTTGATACAACATCCTTTTAGAAATAGGTCACTCGGGGAACTGAAACTTCAGTTTCGACGTCTATAAATCAAGCAAACCTTAACCCGTGAGGAACTTTTTATGTATCGAACCTTGTTCGGTTTATTGATCCTAGGTGGATTGATCGTCAGCACCACCCAAAGTTCTGCCCAATCGAAAGATGCCGCTGCCAGCAAGGCTGCCCTGCAAGCATTGAACGAATTCATCGGCCAATTCAAGGGCGATGCCGACCCCAAAGATGGCAAAAAGGCATGGAAGGAACAAATGGAATGGGGCTGGAAGATCAAAGGGGACGATGTGGCTTTATCGGTCATATTTAAGGATAGCCCCTACTTCAAATCGGGGATTCTGAAGTACGACCCCACTAAGAAGCAATATGTCCTGACCACAATCAATGCCGACGATAAAGAGTCGGTCTTCACGGGGGAATATAAACAGAAACGCCTCACCCTCTCCAACTATAACAGTAAGACCAATGAACGAATGGAATTGGTCATGTCCACGAACAACGATGGCGCCCGATTCATTTACTCCGTGGCCACTGGAAAAGGAGAAAAAGGGCTAACCAAGAAAGTTGTCGAAGTCGCTCATAAGAAGGAAGGAGAAGCCATTGCCGGCGCAGGTGGGAAAAAGACCGAGTGCATTGTTACCGGCGGATCGGGAACGATTCCCGTCAGTTATAACGGGATGACCTACTATGTTTGTTGCAGTGGCTGCCGCGATGAGTTCAACGCCAACCCGAAAAAATATGTAGACGAATATCTCAAGAACAAAAAGAAATAATTTCCCCTTGAACCACTTTGTGTAAACCTCATTGCAGCCCATCGGTGTGAGCTGATAATCGATGTTGAAAACCTTTTTCTAGGGGCATCGGTGTGAGCTGATAACCGATCTTCTAGGAACTTTTCCTAGGCCTATTTGTTGTGGGTTATGGGTATCGGTTATAACCGCGCTGCTTGCATTTCGCGAACGGCTTTGGTGACTAACTGAGCGGCTTTGGTCACATCCTCCACACTGAGATGCGGCCCAAAGCTAAAGCGAATGGCGCTGCGAACCTGTGATTCAGGAAGGTTCATGGCCAACAAGGCCGGCGAGGGCAAAGCACTGCCACTAGAACAAGCCGAACCGGTGGACACATCGACACCGGCTAGATCGAGTTTGATTTGCAAAAGTTCGGCCCGATAGATGGGGAAGCTCGCATTGAGGACATAATCCGAGGCCTTTGCGGTGCCGTTGAAGATCACTTCGGGGATATTCTCTTTGAGAAGTTTTTGAAAGGTGAGTTTGAGATTTTGCACATACGGCAGAACCGATTCTTGCTCCCGAGTTGCGTACACCAAGCCAAACGCCATCGCTTCGGCCAAGGCAGGCGATTCGGTACCCGGCCGAAGCCCTCCTTGCTGATGCCCACCATAAAACTGAGGAATGATTTTGGTCCCTGCCCGAATGAGTAATCCGCCGATCCCTTTGGGAGCGCCAAATTTATGCCCACTGAAGCTCAGGGTGGTTGCCCCCAACTGCTGAAAATCGATCGGATACCGGCCCACGGATTGCGCAGCATCGACATGCAGGCGGACTGAGTTCGGAAGCGATTTTCTCAGTTCGCTGACCGGTTGAAACACACCCGTTTCATGATTCACGGTCATCAGCACAGCGAGCTTGGTTTCGGGTCGTAGCCGTTTCTCGAAGCTCGAAACGAGGGCCTGACCGGAAGTTTCAACCGGAACCCATTCGACCTGAACCCCCGATTTCGCCAAACGTTCCAACGGACCAACAACACACGGATGTTCAAACCGACAGGCCAGCACATGATCGCCCGGCTGAAGTTGCCCGAACAAGGCGAGGTTGTTGGCTTCGGTCGCCCCTGAGGTGAGAATCAGCGTATCGTCTCGTTGTCCGCCGAGTGTACTCTTGAGCAAATCTCGGGCGGACTCTAACAGATAACGGGTCTCACGCCCCCGAGAATGAAGGCTCGCGGGGTTGCCTAAAAGTTGGCTGGTTGAAACAAAGCGTTCCAAAATATCGGGGCGAATCGGTGCCGAGGCGTGCGTATCCAAATAGATTCGAGACATGGTTCCTAAAAATTATTGGGGTCGAATACCAAAATCTTCAATGGTAAACAGCGGACGAAAATCGTAGCGGGCCAAGGCCTCGCGCGCTCCTTGCAGTCGATCGACCACACAAATCACACGATCCACAATCGCCCCTTTTTGCTCAACGGCTTGAATGGCTTGCAGCACACTGCCGCCGGTGGTCAGCACATCATCAATGACCACCACATGATCGCCGGCATTCAGGACACCTTCGACGAGTTCCTTGCTCCCGTGATCCTTGGCGGCCTTGCGGACAAAAAATCCTTCGATCGATTGACCGGCCCGATGGTAACTGATGCAGGCAGCGGCCGCCATCGGGATGGCACCGATTTCTAAGCCGCCGATCCCTTGAATTTTGAGGTCGGCAGTGGCTTCGTAAAGCAAATCTCCCAACAACGAAATCGCTTCGGAATGAAAGAGAACCAATTTCGAGTTAATATAGTAGGAGCTTCGTTTTCCCGAGGCGAGCAGGAAATCACCAAAGCGAAGGGCACGGCTTGCATACAAATCTCGTAAGCGCTCACGAGGGGTCATAATC
>CAZFDX010000075.1:0-4224 GCA_964518325.1 uncultured Alcaligenaceae bacterium
CCGCCGCTGGCCTGTTCGGGCGACATGTAGGCAGGGGTGCCCATGATGACGCCGCTTTGTGTTCCGCGAGCGTCTCCCATACGCGGGCCGCGAGCTAGGCCGAAGTCCATCACGATGACATCCTTTCGTTCACGGTCGAACATGATGTTGGCCGGCTTCAGGTCGCGATGGACGATCCCTTTGTCGTGGGCCGCCGCCAGCGCGAGGGCCACCTTGCGAACGATCATTGCTGCTTGTTTTTCCGAGATGGGCTCTTTGCGTGACTTCAGATGATCCGCCAGCGATTGCCCGTTCACAAGGGCCATCACGATGTAGGGTCGGCCATCATGCTCGCCGACTTCGTGAATCTGGCAGATGTTCGGATGGTTGATCGTGGCCGCGGCGCGGGCTTCCTTCAGGAATTTCTCTCGATCTACGGGCCAGGCCACGGCCGTTTCCAATGGCACCTTGATGGCGACTTCACGCCCCAATTGGGGATCGAAGGCGCGATACACCTGCCCGAACGCGCCATGCCCCAGCTTTCCATGAATCTGGAACCGGCCAATCGTTTGGCGAGAGAGATCGCTGGCTTCGACATGATCGATGGTGCGACCCAGTGCCGGCGACGGCTCCTCGCGCACACTGCTGCAGCTTACGGACGTATCCGCTGCCCCCTGAGTTTGAAGCTCTTGCGCCAACGCGAGCAGTTGCTGGCGTAACTCCTCGCGGTCCGATTCCAAAGCGGCGGCCACATAGTCCTCGACACGCGGACGGCGGCCCGCACGCCATTCCTGTTCAAAGCGATCGCAGGTAGCGTCCACACGCTCGGCGATAGATAAAGTGGGGTCTAAATGCAGCATGACGACACCTGCGGAGGTTTCCTCAAAGATTGACGACGTATACCGGTTGACTCCTCATCACATCTTGGGGTCTACAGGCACTGGGCTTCCCTTGGGTGGCATGGGCACAGCAGGTTGAGGTGCAGCCAACGGGAAAATGAGGATCAGGGTATCCGACTTCGTCGTTTGCAGGTAAAACGGATCGGGCGGCCCACCGTACGAAATCAGGATCGGCGTTTTCTTCTCCAGTCGCTTGATGGCGTCTTCGAGCTTAACCGGCTTGCCGTCGGCCGTGATGACAGATATACCTTCCTTGGCCATGTCGAATTTTTTGGCTACCAAGATGCTTACGCTTCGTGTTTTGGTCACCGGCACCACAGACTTAACATCCTTCCCATCGACCTTCTTGATCACCTCGACGTTTTCGGTGTACGTCACCAGTTTGGTCTCTCGCACATCGACGTGAATCTCACCTTTGTCGCCAACTACCATGGCCAGTACCACCTCTGGGGGCATGTACGCATAAGCCGGTTCCTTGTCCGTTTTGGGCTTGGTCGGCTCTTCTGCCGGAGCGATTCCGGCTATTCCAATCAGTGCCATCAGGCTCAAAAGCGTTCGCATCATTACTCCTTGTCGGGATGGGTTACACAATCGAGTTTGCAGGTGGCTTTTCACCTACCCTCTACCCGTTGATTGCGAACCGTGCGTGCTTCCCGACAAATTATCCAAAAATTTTTGCGATCGGGAGTTCTGAGCCTTGCTGGGAGTGATTCATGAAGCCGATCGTGGGATCACTCAGCCTGATCGGGCCAAGCCGCTTGCCAACGCAGCCGGATCAGGTTCAACTTTCGCTCAACCTTGCGTTCGGTGCAGTCGTGCATCTCAGCGATCTCGCGATTCCGATAACCGAGCAGCCGCAGGATGGCGAACTCGCGCAGTTCCGGTTCCAGTTGGCCGAGAAGTTCCTCGCTATGCAGATCGAAATCCGCAGTGGGGAGAGCAGCCGCCGCTTCATCCAACGGCAGTTGACTGCCATCATCTCGCATCAGGGCGTCCTCGCCAGCAATGCGCCCACTACCCCGTTTGTCGGCTTGTTCTCGCCTCGACTGCATCCTCGCCTTGTTAGCAGTTATCGCGCCTAGCAAGTTCCATAGATCCTCACGATTGCCGATCTCGTAATCCCCAGCACGAACACGAAGACAAAACGATGCGAAAGCACTTTGAACAGCATCATCGGCATCGGCCACTCGCTTAGCCCGCCCGGCCAACGTCCTATGTGCCAACGCTAACAATCGAGGAAAGAACCGCTGCCAAAGTGCCTCGGCTGCATGATGGTTCCCCGTGCGCAGTTGCTCAAAAAACTGCGTAATGGAACCATCATCAGACAATGAATTCATTGGGGTTTCCATGAAAATGATTCGGGTTTGACTTTCCATTATACCAAACCACGAACAGCTACACATCATCACTTTCAAAACAGTTTATTTCTACAGCAGTGAACTTTTTTCGTCTTCATTCCCTTGTTCATCGCATACCTCCTAGGCGAGGAACAACGAGATGGTGAATATTTTTCACGATCCGTTATTTCCGAGAAATTTTGAAGAAACACTAAGTCCCGCAACTGAGCTTGATCATTGCGTCAAACAAATGTAGAACACCACACATTTACTAGGAATAAGACATTATTAAATAAGAAGGTATGAACATCTTGGTCTCCCCTTCCAACAGAATTAGGTCTACATTCCATCTCATCACAAGGAAGAATCATGAGCAAAGTATTTGTCAACATTGGACTCAGTCTTGATGGGTATATGGCCCCTGAAGGCATGACTATGGAGAACTGGAATAGACCCGATTACAAGAACTGGGCCAGCAAGTGGGGGGGGCTGATGGCTTGGGCGATGAACCAGCAATATCTCCGTGAGAAACTCAAATTCGGCACAGGAGGAGAGACTGGCCCCATCAACGATATGGTACGACACACATTTGAACGTACTGGTGCTCATATAATGGGGAAGCGGATGTTTGAAGGTGGCGAACGCGGTTGGCCCGAAGAAGCCCCGTTTCACACACCCGTATACGTTTTGACACACGAAAAACGAAGTCCTTGGGTTCGGCCTGGTGGAACCACATTCTACTTCATTAACGACGGAGCGGAACGAGCGATCGAACTCGCTCGCGCAGCAGCAGGCCACCGTGATGTTCGTATTTCTGGTGGGGCTGATGTCATCCAACAATATCTCAATCTTGGTATGATTGACGAATTGGAAATCGCCTTGGCACCCATCCTGTTCTGCGGTGGTCGCCGACTCTTTGACAATTTGAACGATCCCATCCAATCTTTTCGGATCGATCAGGTCATTGCAAGCCCTATGGCTACCCACTTACGATATGTCCGTCAGTGAATTCCTCCTTTTTACCATCAAACTCTTCGCTTCCCCCCTTGAAATATCAAACTCTCCACTGCTCCCCTCAGTTTTTGTCAAGCTCACCGATACCAATCCTTTCTACTCTCAAAGCAGGTTTTTTCTCGAACGGGTTGCTCTGTCGGGCGACACCTTCACCTTTCCGGACCTTGTGGATCGCTCTTTCGACGCAATTCAGATCGTGTTACCTCTCAGGTTATAGGACATATTGAAGCCCAACAATCGGGATCGCGGTATCCACCCATTTCAGGAACGGGATTATTTTTACTCTCGAATGATTTTCAGATTCTTCTCGGACCGAAGAGCCTTGTACACAGCCGTTGTGAACTCAAAGGCTTTTTGTAGCCCTTTTTCATCTAAGGGAGTACCATCTGCGGTATGGCCTCCTTGGATGGTCAGTTTCTCGGGTGCCACTAACGAAAGTAAATGCGGCACATCCCCCACCTTCAAAATTCCCGGAACCAGTAACCCCATAAATGTACCGGTTGCCAGTACCTTTTCGTTGACAAAACTTGTGGGCGGATCAATCAAGATCAATTCGGAGATCGAGGAACGAGCCACAGCGGCAGCCAGAGCGGCCACAAGGCCAAAAGGCCCCACTCCAACGAGGGTCAGCTTCGTTTTATCCTCGGGATCGCCCCCAATTCCTTCCAGCACGGTTAAAGTATCGGTCACCCATTGATTGAGCAAACTTCGACCGACCCAATAGCCATGCTCTGCCAATGTATGGTCAGGGGCACCCCCATAGGCACCCCATTTCGATTTGGTTTCCCCTTGCCCCCGAAGATTGGCCAGCAACACGGTCTTCTTGGCCGTTATTTGTGCTTGAACAAACGAATGCTGTTTGGCTGCTGCGGAACCTTCCGGATGCAGGACGAGCATTCGAGCGGATCGATCGGCACCGGCTTTGGTGAGGGTTTCGATCTTCAGGGGAATTTTCCCTTCGCCGAGGCGGACCCAACTTTGCGTGGTGATTTGAG
>CAZFDX010000076.1:0-14283 GCA_964518325.1 uncultured Alcaligenaceae bacterium
GGATATGTTTGGGTCAACGATGCAGAAATCCTGAATATCGCCGAGTTTTTAGACGTCTCCGTAGAGGAGGTGATCCAAAAGTTTACTCGACGGCTGCATGGCAAACGCTCCCTGACGGAAAAACCCAATTACGATTGTATCTTTTGGGAAGCAGAAGTGGGCTGCCAGATTTATCCAGCTCGACCGACCCAATGCCGAACGTGGCCTTTTTGGGAAAGCAACCTCCGAAAGCCCAGCGATTGGGAGTATACCAAAAGTGTCTGCCCTGGAAGTGGGCAAGGCGAACTAATTCCTGTTGAAGAAATTCTCAGTCGTATGAAACAAGTGAAAATGTAAACCGAAATGGGAAACCTGAACCCCAACCTGCGAATCGCGATCCAAACCATTTACGAGCGTGCCGATGCTGCGGTAAAAAAGGCAGGCCCCCGCTGTGAGGCCTCGGGCCGATGCTGCCGCTTTGCCGAATATGGCCATACGTTATTTCTCAGCCAAATCGAAGCCGATTACTTGCTTGAATCTGCCCCCCCCTTTACAGAGGTGAACTCCGCGACGTGTCCCTTCCAAGTGGAAGGATTATGCACCGCCCGCGAACCTCGACCTTTGGGATGTCGTGTTTATTTCTGCGATCCCAACTATCAAGTAGAAGGGCAACGCATCTCCGAGCAAGGGATTCGTGAACTCAAAGCTCTGGCCGACGAGCAGGGGCTTCCTTGGCGATATGCCCCGCTTCATGTCTTTCTGAGAGAACATTTGGAACACGCCAAGGAACACACCCTCGAAGAACATTCAGAACACACCAAGGAACACACTCTCGAAGAACATTCAGAACACGCCAAGGAACAAGCCGACTCGGCGACTCAAAATTCTCTCGCTTCCGAGAAACCCCATAAAATTTCTCTGCCTCTGACGAGTTGAAGGTGAACCTGTGTTGAAGGAGAACCCGTGATGATGCGAATTTGGATTCTACTTTGTTTGCCGCTCACCCTTTGGGCAGAAGATTGGCCTCAATGGCTTGGCCCCCAACGAAATGGTTCTTCCAGCCAAAAGATCGCTCCTTGGAAGGGGGACCTTCCTGTTGCGTGGAAAGTGGCCGTGGGAGAAGGCAATAGCTCGCCTGTGGTGGTAGGGGATATTCTGATCCTGCATGTCAAAGGTCCCAATACTCAGCATGGTGCCTCGACCGAAACGGTTCTCGCTTTGAACGTCAAAGATGGCAAAGAAAAATGGAGCCAAACCTACGAAAAACCCAAGTTTGATCCGTTGTTCGGTAAAGGGCCTCGGGCGACCCCTGTGATTCATGAAAAAAAGGTCTACACCCTTGGAAACACCGGCGTGCTGAGTTGCTTTGAGCTGGAAACCGGTAAAGAAATTTTTCGGGTGGAAACCCTAGATGATCCCGTTAAGGATAATTTGGTCTTCGGTGTGTCGGCCTCCCCGCTGATCGTTGGCCCGCATGTGATTGTTCAAGGGGGAAGTAAAACGGGGAAGGGAATTAAAGCCTTTGATAAATCGACGGGGAAACTCGTTTGGACCAGCGAGAAAAACGATCCCGCAAGTTACGCGGCCCCCGTTCTTTTGGGGAAAGAAATCGTGACCTTGACGGGGGGCCATCTCGTTTCTCTTGATGAATCCGGTAAGACCTTGTGGAAACACCCCTTTAAGGATGCCCTGAATGAAAGCAGTACTACCCCCATCAAGGTCGGGGATTTGTACATTGCTGCTTCGGTCACTGCGGGGGCCGTGGCCGTGAAGAAGGTAGAATCGCCCGAGAAAAAAGGGGATTTCAAAGCGGAACCCGTTTGGACCAACAAAACGCTCACCTGTTATTTCTCGACCCCTGTTCCGGTCGGCGAAAAGCATCTGTTCATGGTGACCGGCTCGGCTGACTTTTTGAACGCCTCGGTGAATCTTCGTTGTGTCGAGACCGCAACGGGGAAAGAAGTTTGGAATAAACCCAAAATCGGTAAGTTCCACACGGCCCTTTTGACCTTAGGGGATGGCAATATCCTTGCCCATTTTGATAACGGGGAACTGGCCCTCCTTGCCCCCGACATCAAGGAGTACAAAGAACTCGCTCGGAGCAAAGCATGTGGTTCGACTTGGGCGCATCCTGCGATTGCGGCCGGTCATATCTTTGTGCGCGACGATAAATATCTTTACGCCTTGAAGATTCCCGAATAATCTCCCTCATCTGTTTCGATCGTCGCACCTCTTAGGTTGAATGTCGAATGTTGAATTTTGAATGTCGAATATCGAATATCCTTACGCGGTGAGGATTCTCGAATAATCGCTCATGAGATACCTTTTCGATTGCTCCGTTTTCGTTGGATACCTTTTTGTTTGCTCCCTTCCTCAGCAAGTTGTTTTCCTTCTTGCGATGCGGTTGCTATTATTAAGGGTAACCCAAGAATAGGTACTGGCCATGAGCGTGAATCGATTAGGTATTATTCGTGAAAAAGTCCTTGCAGGGGCAAGATTATCCTTCGATGAGGGGATGTATCTGGAAACCTCGGTGGATTTGCATACCCTTGGCGAATTGGCGAATATCGTTCGCGAACGGAAAAATGGCAACAAGACCTATTACAACGTGAACGAACACCTGAACCCCACGAATGTTTGTGTGTATCGATGCACCTTCTGTGCGTTCCGTGCCGACCTGAAATCGGAAAAAGGCTATGTGATGTCGGACGAACAGATTTTGCATCGGGGTCAAGAAGCCGTCGATCGGGGATGTACCGAATTACACATCGTGGGGGGGCTTCATCATCAACTCCCCTATGAATGGTATTTGAACATCATCCGAATCCTGCACGAAAAATTTCCCGACCTTCACCTAAAGGCATGGACAGCAGTCGAATGGGATTGGTTTGCCCGTATGACGGGCCGACCGACCAAGGAACTTCTCGCAGAGATGAAAGAAGCCGGTCTGGGCAGCCTTCCGGGGGGGGGGCCGAAATTTTTCACCCTGAGATTCGATCCAAAATCTGCGAGCATAAAGCCGACGGGACCGAATGGCTTCGCATTCATGAAGAAGCCCATCAACTCGGGTTGCGAAGCAACGCCACCATGCTCTATGGACACATCGAAAAGCCCGAACATCGGTTAGATCACCTCATTCGCCTGCGTGAGTTACAGGATCGCACGGGGGGATTCCAAACCTTTATTCCTTTGGCGTTCCATCCGGAGAATACCCGCCTCAGTCATATCCCCAAACCCAGTGGGTTGATGGACCTGAAGATGATGGCGATTTCTCGCCTTATGCTCGATAACTTCCCCCACCTCAAGGCCTACTGGGTCATGCTCGGAGTGCCTATTGCCCAAATTGCTCAAAGCTACGGAGCCGACGATATTGATGGCACGGTGGTTCACGAGAAAATTTATCACGAAGCGGGAAGCGATTCTCCCCAAGAAATGACCATCGAGGAACTGCGACGCCTCATCGTCGAAGCCGGCCGTGAACCCGTCGAGCGGGATACCCTCTATCATGAAGTGATTCGTCCACAGGGAACCCAGTGGACCAAAGGTCGCAAAATCGTTTCGCTTCTATAAAATGGAAGCAAAGGAAAATAGAGTCTTAGGCGAACGGAACCTTGGACGAACGTAACCTTGGAAAAATAGAGTCTTAGGCGAACGGAACCTTAGGTCAACGGAACCTTGGACGAACGGGCCTTTGGGTAGTCCCTTAACAAATTCACTCAACAAAATAAGATCATTCTTCGCATGCTTCCACCCCTGCGGTTACTCATCACATTAGGCGATGTGGCCGGTATTGGCCCCGAGATTGTCGTTCGAGCTTGGCCCGAATTATGTAAAAACTCGATTCCCGTTGTCGTTGGTGATGGGGGCATTCTCACCCAAGTGACCCAAATGCTCGGGCGCAAATACACCCTGAGAGAAATCGGACATCCGCAGGAAGCAACGGGCGACCCGCAAACGCTGGAATGGATTCAAGGAAGTTCACAAGATTTATCGCAAGTGCGGTTTGGTGAAGTGCAAGCCTGTGCGGGACAAGCTGCCTACGATTTTCTCTGCCGAGCTATCGACCTGACGTTGAGCAAACAAGCATCGGGGATTGTGACGGCCCCCCTTCACAAAGAAGGGCTTCATGCTGCGGGGCTTTCTTATCCCGGACATACGGAAATTCTCGCAGATCGAACCGGAACAAAAGAATTTGCTATGGTTCTTTATGGCGATGGCATTGCAGTGGCTCATGTGACCTTGCATATGGCCCTACGGGATGTTTTTAGCAAACTTTCGACCCCCAACATTCTTGAGAAGATCGAACTTTTGGAAGGCTTGCTTCCGCAATTGCTTGATCGTAAACCTCGATTGGCGGTAGCGGCCTTGAATCCCCATGCCAGCGATGGGGGCCTCTTCGGAGATGAAGAAGCCACGCTCATTGCACCGGCGGTGCAAATGGCCCAAGATCGGGGGATTAATGTGCAAGGTCCCATTCCGGCCGATACCTTATTTTTACGGGCACATCAGGGGGAATTTGATGGCATTGTGGCCATGTACCACGATGAAGGACACATTGCCATGAAGCTACGCTGCGGGTTTCGGTGTGTGAATATCTCGGCAGGCTTACCGATTGTTCGCACCAGTGTGGCTCACGGAACGGCATATAACCTCGCCGGTCAGGGAATCGCTAGTGAAGAATCCTTGATTGCTGCCTATCGTTGTGCCGAGAAATTGGCCCGCCGAAACCGATGAAAACACCTCCGAAATGCCCAAAGCCCCCCTGATACTAAGATCGTGGTTGAACCAATCCACCCTCGGTTTTTCTCTAGGATTCTCGGGATTTTTGACATGTAGAGCGAGAGTTCTCTAAAATATCCTAGTTCATTCGCATAGATAAGACCTTGGGTCGAGAATGATTCGCTAGATACAAGAAGACCTTGGGTCGAGAATGAAGTCACTCTTGAGTAAGATCGTAATGAACCAAAAAGGTTTTCTTGATATTTGCCGTGAACGGGTCCTGATCCTCGATGGGGGTATGGGGACCAGCTTGCATCGTTACAAACCCACTGAGAAAGATTGGGGTTACTCGCCTGATGGCAAATCGCTAATGAATCTATCCGACGCCTTGGCGTTGACTCATCCTTCATGGATACGGGATATTCATCGGGGGTATTTTGAGGCCGGCTGCGATGCCGTGGAAACGAATACCTTCAACGCCAGTGAAATGGTTCTTGCTGAGTTTGGCATGGCCCATGCGTTGGACCAGTTGAATCGATTGAATGTGCAATTGGCGAAAGAAGCGGCCGCCGAGTTTTCGACACCGGATCGCCCGCGATATGTGGTTGCCTCGATCGGGCCGGGCACAAAAATGCCTTCGATCACTGACCCTGCCATTTACGTCGATTTCGATACCCTCGCTGCGAGTTATCGGCCTCAATTCGTTTCGCTGATTGAAGCCGGTGTCGATGCCATCCTTATTGAAACCTGCTTCGATATTCTTCAAGCGAAATGTGCCCTGATCACCGCCATTGAAGTGATGAAGGAAAAAGGCATCAAGTTACCCCTGATGGTTCAAGTGACCATTCAACCCGACGGGAAGATGCTTCCGGGCACCGATATTGCCGGCGCACTCACCACCTTAGAATGCTTCGATGAATTGGATGTGATTGGCCTCAATTGTGCCGTAGGCCCCGACCTGATGCTCTCTTCGGTGAAACATTTGAGCCAATACAGCAGCAAACTCATCAGCGTCCTTCCGAATGCAGGCCTGCCAGAAAATCGCAATGGCGAAACCTACTTCCCTTTGCAACCGGAAGAACTCGCGGAGTGGTTGGAACGCTTTGTCAGCGAGTTTGGTGTAAATATCGTTGGGGGGTGTTGCGGCACCACACGCGATCATTTAGCGGTGGTGTATCAAAGGCTATTTGGGAAAAAACCGCTGCCTCGGAAGCCTGTTTATGTCCCAATGGTTTCGAGTTTATTCGGCTCTCAGGACCTCTTGCAAGACAATCGCCCCTTGCTCGTGGGGGAACGGACCAACACCAATGGTTCCAAAAAATTTAAGCAGTTGCTCGAAAAGGAAGATTGGTTAGGTTTGGTCGAAATGGCCAAGGAGCAAGAACGGGAAGGGGTTCACCTTTTAGATGTGTGCGTGGATTATGTTGGTCGAGATGGCAATCGTGATATGGCAGAAGTCGCCAAACGATACAATGCCGTTTTGACCAAACCCATGATGATCGATAGCACGGAAACCTCTGTAATCGAAACGGCCCTGAAACTCTGTTCTGGCAAAGCGATTATCAATTCGATTAATTTGGAAGATGGTCGAAAAACCCTCGATCCGAAGACCCGACTGGCCAAGAAATACGGCGCCGCCCTCGTTGCTTTGACCATCGATGAGAAGGGGCAAGCGGACACCGCAGAATGGAAATTTGAGGTCGCTAAACGAATTTACGACATTTGCGTTCACGAGTATAAAATCCCCCCCACGGACCTACTCTTCGATCCGTTAACCTTCCCCGTAACCACCGGACAAGAACAAACCCGCAAGTCGGCCATCGCCACCTTCGAGGCCATTCGCCTCATTAAGCAAAATCTCCCCGGCGCTTTGACACATGTGGGATTGAGCAACTGTAGCTTTGGTCTATCTCCTTATACCCGCCAAGTTCTGAATTCGGTCTACCTGCATTATGCCGTTCAATATGGTCTGGATTCTGCCATTCTCCATGCCAGCAAAATTCTCCCTTTGGCCAGCATCGATGAAAAAGGGAAGGAACTTTGCCGCCGATTATTGTTCGATGAACGGGTTTTCGACTCGAATGGTAATTGCATCGAAGACCCCTTGCAATTACTCATCGAGCATTATGCCGACAAAAAAAGCGAAACCAAGAAAAGCCAATCCCTTGGGGAAACCGTCGAAGAGCGCTTGAAGCAGGCCATCATTCAAGGTCGCCGCGAAAGTTTAATTGCCGATCTCGATTTGGCACGACAAGACTATTCTCCAATCGACATCATCAACAAGATTTTGCTCGAAGGAATGAAGGTCGTGGGTGACCTTTTTGGTGCTGGTCAAATGCAGTTACCGTTCGTGCTTCAATCGGCAGAAGTGATGAAAGCGGCCGTGGCACACCTCGAAAAATTTATGGAAAAGGTCGAAGGCGCCGAGAAAGGGAAAATCGTGCTGGCAACGGTGAAAGGGGATGTCCACGATATTGGCAAAAATCTAGTCGATATTATTCTCACGAACAACGGTTACAAGGTGTTTAATATCGGGATCAAACAACCGATCGAGAATATGATCTCGACCTACCAGAAAGAACAAGCCGATGCCATCGGCATGTCGGGGCTGCTCGTCAAATCAACGGTGGTCATGAAGGAAGATTTGATTACGCTCAATGAACGGGGTTTGAATCCCCCAGTGATTCTCGGCGGCGCTGCCCTGAATCGCCGGTATGTGGAAGAGGACCTACGGGCAATCTATCGCGGGCCACTCTTTTACGGCGAAGATGCCTTCGATGGCTTACGCATTATGGATAGCCTCGTTAAAAGAAAGTCGATGGAAAAGGTAGGCAGTGTGGCCTTAAAAGGGGTCATTCAATCGACCTATCACTCGGGGACTGCCACGATCCAATCAAGTGACGAAGATGACACGGAATTAGATACCCCCGTTGAAGAACAAAAGGTTTATGTGGCCAATCTCAAACCCGCGCCGAATATCCCCCAACCTCCCTTCTGGGGAACCAAAGTGGTTGAGGATATTGATTTGAATGAGATTTACCCATTCATCAACGAACGAACCCTGATTGGAACACAGTGGCAATTCCGTCGCGGGGGCGTCAATGTTCGAGAATACGAACGGATGATGAAAGAAGTGGCCTACCCCGCTTTTGAACGTCTGAAACGGGTCTGTCTCGAAGAAAAAATCCTTCGTCCCGCTGTGGTGTATGGATTTTTCCCTTGCGGTTCCCAAGACAACGACTTGATTATTTTTGAAACCGATTTCCGTACCGAGAAACATCGGTTCCGCTTCCCTCAACAATCGTTTGGCGATCACTTGGGCTTGGCCCACTACTATCGACCGATTGAAAATGGCCGAGCAACCGATGTGGTCGCCTTCATGGCCGTGACCATGGGGCACGAGGTGAGCAAACGAGCCAAGGCCCTTTTTGAAGCCGATAAATACATGGACTACCTATACCTTCACGGAATGGGGGTGGAAACCGCAGAAGCCTTGGCCGAGTTCTGGCATCGCCAAATTCGCCGCGAATGGGGCATCGCCGAGCAAGACTCTCCAACGATCCAAAAATTGTTCAAGAAACACTATCGAGGCTGCCGATATTCGTTCGGATACCCTGCTTGTCCCAAACTCGAAGATCAAGTCGGGCTGTTCAAACTCCTCAATCCGGAGAGAATCGGTTTGAGTCTATCCGAACAATTCCAACTCGATCCGGAACAATCTACAACAGCTATGGTAGTCCATCACCCCCAAGCTAAGTATTTTAATGTCTACCAGACGAGTTCAACAGTGATTGCGGAACAGGATTAAAGGAGTTCCATGTCGGATCGGGCCAGTACTCTCGCAGACCCTAGCGCAGAATCTTCTGTGTCCCCGAATGTATTGGCTCCGAAACCGCCCCTCCCCCCTGCGATTCGGATCGATAAGCTCCGAGTGACCTATGGCCGATTCCACGCCGTCGATGAGCTTTCTTTAGAGCTTAAAAAGGGAGAATTGTTCGGGCTTTTAGGCCCCAACGGTGCGGGGAAAAGCACCACCGTGCGGGTTCTCATCGGGCAACGAAAACCCGATGGAGGCCACGTCGAAATTTTAGGGCACGATGTAGTTCGGCAATGGTCGCAAATCAAACCCCTATTTGGATATGTGCCCGACCGTGATAATCACTTCGATGAATTCACCGGCCGCAGAAACCTCATGATCTTTGCGGATTTATATGGGGTCCATCATTCTCGGATCGATGAAGTTTTACGAATGGTCGCGTTGAGTGAGGCCGCGAACGTCCCCGTGAAAGGGTATTCGATGGGGATGAAGAAAAAATTATTGCTCGCACGCGCCTTGTTGCATAACCCGCCGATCATGTATCTGGATGAACCCACTGCCAACCTCGATATTCACTCCCGTTCGTTGGTCCATCAGATTCTCCGTCAAAAGGTAGCGGAAGGTGCCACCGTTCTTATGACCACCCACGATATGAACGAAGTGGAAGCCATTTGCGACCGAGTGGCCATTATGTGTCGGGGTAAACTGGTTGCGCTCGATTCCCCGTTGACCTTACGATCCATGCACACCGAGCGCAAGGTCGATGTGATTCTTCTGGGGGGGGAAAGATTGGTGATCGATCTGGATAACGAGGGCCAACGCCGACAACTTGCCGAATTGATCGCCCTGAATCAGACGGCCAGCGTGCATACTCGCGAGTTCGATTTCCATAGCACCTTCCTGAAACTGACCGGTACCGAATTCGAGTAAGCCCTTCCTGCTTGGAATTTAACTTTCGGGAACGGCCGCCGTCGAACTCGGCTGGGTCACCGGAAGAGCATCGGCCAATACTTGTTCCAACACGGAAAGATAATTGGCAAAGCGTTTGCGTCCCTCGGCGGTCACCATCGCCACAGTTTGGGGACGCCCGAGATGTTCCCCTTTGTGAATTGTGATTAGCCCCGCCTCGCTGAGTATCGTTAAATGACGAGACAAATTTCCATCGGTGAGGGAACATAAATGCTTCAGTTCGTTGAAGCTCAGTCCCTCGGCTTGGGTCAGTAAGCTCGTGAGAATGCCTAGGCGGGCTTTCTCGTGAATGACTTTATCTAGCCCCTCGTAACGAAATCGTCCTTGCTCAGATGGATTCATGATGATGCCCCCTCCTTTCTGCAAGAACAATCGCGGCGAGCAGTTGCCCAAAGGCAAACGGTAACACCATCGTCCAAGGAGAAAGGTCACCGATTCCCGTGGTGAGCAAAGTTAAGCCAGAAAACAGATAAAACCCCGCCACACCTAAAGCATCGCGTGGTAAAAATCGACAGGCTTGGTACACACCCAAGGCAAACAGGAGTTGCCACAAACCGGGTAACATCGTTGCCGATTGGGGATGATACCGAAGCATAGCATAGGTCAGCCCCACCCCTGCAAGTAGGCAAGGAGCAAACGGGGTCAACGCTGCCAAGGCCGACTTCAGGCCATCCCGCGAGGTCACACTCACTGCCGTGAACGACAAACCGATAAAAGCCATCGCGGACCAAATCGAAACATAAGCAACGAGATTCTCTAAGGGGTCCGGCACGAATAGAGCCTGAAGCAATCCCCCCAGTAAAGCCAGCAGAGAACAAATCGTTGCGGGCAAAGCACGATAGACCTGACCGATCTCGGGTTCACGAATTCGCCGTCGAATCAGGGCAATGCTTTCGAGTGCCTCGCGGACATCCATTATTCATCTCCCGATGGTTTCTTCCGACTCGAGAGATACCCCAGCGGAAGAGCCATGACAATCAGCAAGCCAACAATCACTGCCTCGGCGGGTTCCTGTTGGAACGCATAAAGGGTACTCCGATAGAGCATAAATCCACACGAGGCCACAAACAAGAACGGAATGATTGGATAGAGGGGAACACGGAAGGGGCGTTCGCGACCGGCATCTTTATAACGCAGCACAAACAGGGAACACCCCGTGAGGAAGAAGAACAACCAAAAGACCGGTGCCGTACAAGTGACCAGATCATAAATCCCACCATGAGAATGGAAATCTTCGGCCACTTCAAAACCACAACCGGTACTCAGCATTTTCAACAGGCTTCGCCAAACCCAAGTAAATTCCACAATGCTGATGAGTAACAGGCTGAACGCTGCTTGTGCAAACAAGGCGCCCAATGCTCCATGAGGTCGATCTTTCGGCCCCGCTAAAAAAGCGAACAATTTGTGATCGGCCCCGAATGTTCCATACAATCGCATGCCAGTGAACAACAAGCCATGCACCGACCCTAATGCCGAGACCATAATCAAAGCGCTGATCGCTTTCCGTCCCATTTCACCAAAGGGTAAAGCGAACATATCAGCCGCAATCGCTTTCGATTCACAAACCCCGCGATAGCCTAACGCTCCCAAATAGGCTAGGTTGACAGCGATATAAATCGTCGTGACCAAAAGAGTGCCGCCTAAAAGTGCCCGCGTAATGTTTTTTCGGGGTTGGCGAACCTCAGAGGCAATAAAGGCGGCTTCGTTCCATCCTCCATAGGCGTAGAATACCAGTACCATCGTCAAGGCCAAGGTGGTTTCGTAAACGGGAGGGAGAACAACCGGAGTGCTTAAAATCGCCGAGTTCCCCGAAGCCCCTAGGCCTATGGCCGTGCTTACCTCGGTCGCAATACGGGTTGTTTCCGGAATCGTGGTCTTATCAGGCCAAAGCCACCAGATCAGCCCGATTGTGGCGATCCCCATCAATCCAATGATATTCGAGGTGGTCAGGGCATTTTGTACCAAGCGCCCCGGTTTCATCCCAAAAGCATTGATAAAGGTCAGGCCCAAAATACCCGTCACCGCATAAATGAGACGAGAATTTTCGCCCAAATTGTGGAACACGGTTGCATACTCGGCAAAAACGTAGGCCATAAAGGCAATACTCCCACCGGTACGAATCACCGATAGTTCTGCCCAAGCAAAGAAAAAGCCGACCCGTGAACCATAGGCCCGCGTCAGAAACGTATAATCCCCCCCCGAGCTTCGATAGCAACTCGCGAGTTCCGCATAACACAACGCCCCGCTGAGCGAAACGATTCCCCCCACAAACCAAGCGAGCATTCCCATGGGAGCATCGCCGGCACTGCGAAAAATATCCGGGGAGGTTTTGTAAATCGATGCCCCGATGATGATCCCAACAATCAGGCAGATTGCATCCCAAAGGCTCAGGCGATGTTTCGGTGATGAGGAGAGAGAGTCCATCGTGTTGGTTATCTCGGGAGCGTGATTTCCTAACTCAGGGTTTTCCAGACGAACTTTGGGGGGGTCTTGATATTAAACCTAATTTGGTTCGCAATGTCACTCAAAATTCTGGAATCTTCACTTTCTCCCCATTTTTGAGGGCACTCTCGTGAGCACAAATCCCAACCGCCGTCCAATTGGCACTGGTCGGAGCATCGGGGAATGCCGGCTGTAATCCAAGCACTGCCATCAAAAAGTTGTGCGCCAAATGAGGATGGGAACCGCCATGCCCCCCCCCCTGAACGAAGCTCAAATGGGTCGCATCGTGAATGGCCCCCGTATATTTACGGATCGGTTCGGGTAATCGACCTGCATAATCGGGGACGCGAATTCGTCGCGGAATTTGCGGTTCGGGTAACCCCCGCGTGTGAAGGATCGGTTCTTCGCCTTCCACTTGTTGCCATTCAAAACTGACGTTACTGCCCATCACGTCAAAACTTTCTCGATACTGCCGAGCGGTATCGAATAGGCTCCGTGTGACTTCTGCACACACATCATGCCCGCGAATGGAAAAGGTTGCGGTCTCCACCGCAAAGGGAGAATTGTATCGTTTGATCAATTCCTCACGAATCCGCCCAGAACCATGGCAACTAACCCCATCGGCATGAGCCGGCTGATTCGGTGTACTCAGGATCGCCAAACAGGGACTCACGCAGTGGGTGGCATACCACATCGGCGGCAAACCGGGCCAATAGTCGGGCCAACCATCCATATCTTGTTGATGCGAACCTCGCAAAAATTGAATTTTCCCTAACACCCCACGATCGTACAATTCTTTGACGAATAAATACTCTCGACTATAAACCACCGTCTCCATCATCATGTAAACTTTACCACTCGCACGCTGTGCAGCACACAGTTCCTTCAATTCAGCAAGCGAGGTGGCTGCCGGAACCGTACAAGCCACATGTTTACCGGCTTTCAACGCAGCAATACTTTGTGGAGCATGATCGGGAATGGGGCTATTGATGTGGACGGCATCAATATCGGGATCGTTCAGAACATCTTCAAATCGGGTGTATCGTTTGAAGATACCAAACTTCTCGCCACAGCGATTCAATTCGACTTCATTCCGACGGCAAATGGCTACCATCTCGGCATTGGGGTGATCTTTATAAATCGGGATAAACTCGGCACCAAAGCCTAGTCCCACGATGGCGACTCGAACTTTTTTCGTTGACATGGATAAACTCTCAAGAAAAGGACTCGTCTTTTTGTCCTAAGAATCTCTGTGTCGATGTCAATGGGGACTCCAAGACAAATGAGAAACCATGAGTTGGAAGAATCGAAATCGGAAGAATCGAATCGGACAACAAGCAAACTTTTAAGAATTTTTCTCTAAGACCTCTCAGCCCTCAAGAACAAGAGCAAGCACAAAACCACGAAGAGCGATTCCATAACCAATCTCAAGTGGGAGTGAGAGCGTTGGTGTGATATAATGGACCTATCCCAAGGAGACCGCACGATGAGGAACATCGATCTCACCGAATTGCCCGACATCGATTACCCTGCTCATCCGGAGGAACGATTGGCCGAATCGCAAATCCACTTCGATTACATCACTCTCCTCGTCGATAACCTTCGGCTCCTCTTTCGCGATCGTGAACATGAGGTCGGCATTTTCGCTGATCTCGCATGGTATCCCGTTGCAGGCGATAGTCGTATTTGGATGGCTCCCGATGTGATGGTCTGTTTCGGTGTCCCTCAATATCGTCCCGAAGGCCGAGAGTCTTACGTTCAACATCGCGAGAATGGCGTGATTCCGAGCGTGGTGTTTGAAATTCACTCCAACTCGAACACCAAAAAAGAAATCGCAGAGAAACGAGAGTGGTACGAAAAATACGGCGTACAGGAATTCTACTGGTTGTTCACCGATCCCGCCGAGGTACGAGTTTTTCTGCGAGAAAACAATCAACTGCGAGAAAAACCCCTGAGCGATACCGAATGGACCTCGCCTCGATTGGGAATCCGTCTCGATTGGACCAGCGACACTTTGAGGATATTCAATCCCGATGGAACCTTGATGCAACCCTCTCGCGATTATCTTCTGATTCAGAAGGATCGAGCCGAGCGTGCCGAGAGACGAGCCGAGCAAATGAAGAAAGATGCCGAAATAGAAAAACTCGCTCGGATCGCCAGTCAGGAACGAGCCAATCAAGAAGCCCAAGCCAAACTCGCTGCCGTGAAACAAGCTGAACAAGAGCGCCTCCGTGCCGATGCCGAAGCAAAAGCCAAACTCCAAGCGGAACAACGCGCCGAAGCCGAAGCAAAATCCAAACTCGCTCCCGAACAACGTGCCGAAGACGAAGCAAAAGCCAAACTCGATGCTGACCAAC
>CAZFDX010000077.1:0-7184 GCA_964518325.1 uncultured Alcaligenaceae bacterium
GACCTTATCTTTGGGCCACCAATCATCGGGAGCTAATTCGGCGCCGGGGAACTGCATCGGTTGATTCCCGATCGCTTCGTTCCGATTCTGTTCGATCTTTTGATACAACGCCTTGAGGTCCGAAACGTAATGGTTGTGGAAAGAAACGACGTTCACCATGGGGAGGAACTCACGGCCATCGTTCTCATCCAGAGCTTTCGTGGGGTCTGCCCCCAAGGCCAATCGTTGCAGGTATTTATTAATGGCTTCTTTGCCCTTCCCATCGCCGACGTTCCAGAATCTGGGAATCACGTTCCCGTTATTGACTGGGGTTCCTTCTTTGGTGAAGGGAGGCAAACCATCCTTCGAGAAGGGGCGTGGAATCGCTAGCGTCACAAACCGGTTCAGGTGAATCCAATTGGGACGTTCTTCTTGTCCGGCAATGATCGAAGAAACTTGGGTTTGCGTTGCTTTCACCTCGTTCTCTTTAGCGGCAAAGGCGCTATTACTTCGACTGGCTTTGTCTTTCCATTCGGTTACCTGTTTGGAGGTTTCGGTCAGTTTCGGGTTATTGGCATCGGCATAGGGAACCGAGGAACCGAAGGCTAAAACGGTGACCCCCACAAGCAACGAAGCAGCGGCAGCAACCGCATAGGGCTTTTTGGCACGGACCTTGCGCTCGAAGGTAATTTCCGGCGGCAAAAGATTCGTGTAAAGCCGACTGACCGAATGACCTTGTAAAGCCAAACCGTAGGCCACGGGGAACGAAAGGAGGTTTTCCACAAACCCAGGCGCCGAAGTCACAGTGGCCCCTTGAAGGCGATTGAAGGCAGTGGGTTTACGAACGTCCAAAGCGAGTTTATCTGCCAAGTATTTTTGTAAGCCCGGAAGTTTCGCCCCCCCCCCCGAGGAGGAGCATATGGTCGATCATGGCATCTTTATGGGTGTTGGTGAAATACCCCAACGATCGTTGTACTTCCCCGACAAACTCGCTGAGAACGGGCTTCAGCGCTTTCAAGATATTGGGCAGTTCCGGAGATTTGGCAGCATTCTTTTTCAGGTGTTCTGCCTTGGCGAAGGTCAGCTTGAGTTCCTTGGTGAGAGCTTTCGTAAAGACGCCGCCCCCCGATTGTAACGGGCGTTGCCAAATAATCCGATTGCCATCGGTGATAATCAGGCTCGAACCATCGGTCCCAATATCCAAGGCAACAACACAGCGTTTTTTGCCAACAGTGGGGGGGGGGGTCGTATCGCCATCGGGTCCACCGCGATTGAGTTGGTCATAAATCACAGCGTTACACAAGGCCAAGGGGGCCATTTGAACGGTGTGTACTTCGAGTTTCACCGCTTGGAAGTGCCCCAAATGGCGATTGATCGTGTCGCGTTTCATGGCGAACAAACCAATCTCGACATCCATCGCAAAGCCATCGGTAACGGTTCCCTCGGCCACTTTTTGAAAGTCCCAAACCACTTCATCGAGGGGGAAGGGGATTTGCTGCCGCGCTTCAAACTTGACGATATCGGGAATCTTTTTCTCTTCGACGGGAGGGAGTTTCACAAACCGAGCTAACCCCGACATCCCTGGTACCGAGATCACAATATGCGAACCTTTGATATTCGCCTGATTTCGTTCCAAGAATTTGTCCAACGCTTCCCGAATGAGTTCATCGGGGTTGGAATCGGGCTGGGAAAGAATTTTAGGGTGTTCGATATAATCAAAGGCGGTTGCCGTTAGCACGCCATTGACCGATTCGAGACGAATTGCCTTCAGGGCACATTGTCCGATATCGATTCCCCAAACACCCGTCGTGATGGCCATATCATCGACTCCACGAGACTTTACGATATGAGGTTGTACTTAAATTTTATCGTTCATTATGACTTAACAAACATACCTGTCAATGAGGTCAACACCCAACAAGGGCTTCTCGTTGGCGCAATCCGCCCGACTGGGACATTTTGACCTAGTTAATACGTTTTACCAACGAAATTCCCCCTAATAAAGGAATTTTTCTAAATTCTGGATGAAGTCTGTTTTTTTTAGCTCCCCAATCGGAATCTTGCCCATCTACAATAATCCTGACCCAATTGTTTTAACTCGATTGATCTCACCCGATTGTTTTAACTCGATGGTTTGACCATCAAGCGAACCTTCGTCTTGATCGGTCCCACCCGATTGAGTTAACATAATCGTTTGACCATCGAGCGGGTCTCATCATTCTTATGATTCCTCACATACTTAAAATCACCAAGAGGTTACCATGCCAACTCGATGGGTGACGGGGCTGATTATCCTGAGTTGGTTGGGAACTTTAGGTTGGCTTGCCTACCGGCAGTGGGGGTATCTGCTCTATCCGGAAGAGCCTCCCAAAATTCGCATTGATTTAGCCGACGAGGTGGCCCCCGAGTATGCTTCTTGGATACTCGAACGCAAAGGGCAAAAGGTAGGCACCGCAGGGACCTCAAAAATTCCGCGTAAGGATGGGGGCTTTACCCTGTCGAGCACTCTCAGTCAGTTTGATAATTCCCTAGGCCCCGTCACCGTGACCATCGAACAATTCAACACCACACGGGCAGTGAATCGGGCTTGGGAGGTGGAATCCATCAAAGCGCGAGCGGTTCTACGCCTGAAAATGGCAGGGATGAACTTGAAGGTCGATGCCAAAATTCAAGGGACCGTCGAAGACGATGTGTTCCAAAGTGAATGCGACTTCGACTCGGAATTAGGGAAAATGAAGGAAAAACTTCAGCCGATCCCCCTTACCACACGCAAAGCAAATACCCCATTGCAACCGACCCATCGCTTTGAAAATCTTCGACCGGGGCAACGCTGGACCGAAGCCAATATCGATCCGGTTTCCGAAGCCCTTTCTGCGGCCACCCGTCAGGTGATGACCAAATTGGTTACGAGTGCTTTAGAAGGGCAAAAATTGCCGTTCAAAATTCCAGAAATCCAAACTCCCAAGGAACTCCGAGCCGAGGTTCTCGCCGAGCCTGAGGTTCTCGATTATGGCCCCGAGAAGGTCTCGTGTTGGGTCATTGAATACACCGCCAAGGATATAAAATCTCGAACATGGGTCGATCGACGGGATGGCAAAATCATTCAACAAGAAGCGAGCGGATTAGGTGAAAAACTCCTCATGCGACGCGAATATCCGCTGAAATAGCCCCCCTTCGATCCGGAGCATCCACTAGACCCTAGCCAAGACATCAAACGAGATCGTTTTTCACGAACTTCATAACGAGATCGTTTTTCACGAACTTCATCATGTGGGATAGTTCCGATTGAGGTAGTTTCGACATGCGCCGTAAAGGTTTCACCCTGATCGAATTGTTGGTTGTGATTGCGATCATTGCAACCTTGATGGGTCTGCTTTTACCCGCAGTGCAAAAGGTTCGGGAAGCAGCCAACCGGATGCGCTGTGCCAACCAACTGAAACAATTTGGCTTGGCGCTGCATAATCATCACGATGCCCACAATACCCTTCCCTTTGGGGGCACCTTATTTACGGGTTTAGGGATCGATGCGTTTCAGTCGGGATTTGTGGATTTGTTACCCTTTATCGAAGAGCAGAACCTTGCCCAGCAATACGATCGATCCCAGCCTTGGAATCACCCGAATAATCAGGGGGTCATTCGAGTGGAGCGGCCGATCTTTTTTTGCCCCAGCCATCGGAAACAAGGACACTTTTTCTATCGGAATTTACGGATTGCCTCGACAGATTATGCCTTCAATGCGGGGATGGATAACCTCAGTCATGGAATCGTCGATGCGCATGTGGTCCCGTTTCGGGGTTTATTCATGATCTCGTCTCAAACTGTGGGGCTTACTTTTTCTGAGGTAACCGATGGTTTGAGTCAAACCTTTGCGATGGGGGAAGTGGCAGGGAATTCTCCGCGCTTCACTGCACGAGAGGCACCGACCGAAACCATCGAGCAAGGTTGGGCCTTACCGGTTGTCGATCTCCCCCAACGGGGCACCATTATTGCCGTGACTGCAAACCTAAGTTACGAAGGTTGGCCAACCCCGAGTACGCTCCGATCCATCAGACCGGAACCGCTGAATTCCCGATATTTGACTTCTTCTTTAGATCAAGAAACCTCGGCGGGCGATACCGTGAGCGGATTCCGGAGCGTGCATCCCAACGGGGCGAATTTTCTCTTTGCGGATGGGTCTGTGCAATTTATTCGACAGAATATCGCGCAATCGACCTATCAGGCCTTAAGCACCAGTGCCGGTGGCGAAGTCCTCGGCGAGTGAGAGATGAAGAGATTAGCTCAAACCATATTGGGCGTAACTTCCCAATTCCTCTTCGATCCGAAGAAGTTGGTTGTATTTCGCGATGCGATCCGTTCGACAAATCGAACCGGTTTTAATTTGCCCTGCATTGGTGGCAACCGCAACATCCGAAATGGTGGTATCCTCGGTTTCCCCAGAACGGTGACTAATCACGGTGGTAAAATGGTTCCGTTTGGCTAATTCGATGGTGTCCAAGGTTTCCGTAAGCGAACCAATTTGATTCACCTTAACCAAAATCGAGTTGGCACAACCCGTTTCGATCCCTTGGCGAAGTCGTTTCACATTGGTTACGAAAAGGTCATCCCCCACCAATTGAGTAGTTTTCCCCATCACTGCGGTGAGTTTCTTCCAGCCTTCCCAATCATCTTCGGCCAAACCATCCTCAAGTGAACGGATCGGCCATTTGGCACAAAGTCCCTTCCAAAGGTCAATCAATTCATCGGAAGTGGCAATCCGGTTCGGATCACTCTTGAAGAAGCAATAGCCGGTTTTACCTTTGTGTTTGGCTTCTTCGTAAAGTTCGGTGCAAGCAGGGTCGAGAGCGAAAACAATTTGATCCTTGAGCTTGTAGCCAGCCTTTTCCACCGCAATCGCCAAAATTTCAAGGGCGGCATCGGCCGTAGGGATATTGGGAGCAAATCCCCCTTCATCGCCAACGGTCGTGCTTAGGCCTTTATCATGCAGCACTTTTTTCAAGCTGTGGAAAACTTCGGCCCCCATGCGTAGCCCCTCGCGGAAGCTCGAAGCCCCGATCGGCATAATCATGAATTCTTGGAAATCAATCGTGTTATCGGCATGTTTGCCACCGTTGAGGATATTCATCATCGGAACCGGTAACACCTTGGCATTCGTGCCCCCTAGATAGCGATAAAGGGGCAAGCGAAGGGTCGCTGCCGCAGCATGGGCGCAAGCCATGCTCACCCCCAAAATCGCATTGGCACCCAAAACACTTTTGTTATGGGTCCCATCAAGATTTAACATGGTTTGGTCAATAGCGACCTGATTGAGAACATCGTGACCGACAAGAGCAGGGGCAATACGATCTTTAACATTGGCCACGGCCTTGAGGGTTCCTTTGCCGGAATACCGATGTTTGTCGCCATCACGCAGTTCAACCGCTTCATGGGCGCCAGTGCTGGCCCCGCTGGGAACCGCCGCACGACCACGAACACCGTTACTTAACACGACATCCACTTCCACAGTGGGATTACCTCGACTATCGAGGATTTCTCGGGCGTTGATTGCTTGGATTAGAACAGCCATGTTTCTCCTGAAACAAAGGGAATTTCACTTCTTTCCCTTTTGAGTTAGAAACCGAGAAAAAAAGAACAAGAGAAATTGATAACTTCTTGGATGCAAAACGTCTACAATAGCACAATGTGTTTAGAATCTTTCAATCGATCGATTCAACGTAACCTCTCATACAAAATGGAGTGATCATGTATCGTTTGTTTGGTTTTCTGAGTTTGGGAATCGTCACCCTTTTACTATCGGGAACATCCCAATCTCAAGATAACCCCAAAAAAGACCCCGCCTCGACGAAAGATCGGGAAGCAAAACTCGAAAAAATGATCGAGAAGTTTGTCTCGGATCGGAACGCTTACGCGCGAGCGTTTCAACTCGCCAAAACCCCCGAAGCCAAAAAGGATGCCGAAAAACTTAAACCCAAGGCAGCAGACTACCAAAAGGATTTGGACGCTTTCTTTGCGGAAAACTCCAAGGATGATTTAGCATTAGAAGCGCTCACCTTCGCCTTTTACGGGTTAGACATTCGCGATGAAAAGACAACAAAAATCTTGATGGATAACTTTGCAAAGACCGACAAGATCAAACAATTTGTCGCAATCGCTTCACAGGCTGGGAATAAAGAAATTATCCCTACCATCCAAAAAATTGTCGAAGTGAACATGAATAAGGAAGTCAAGGCCATGGGCTTAGTTGCCGTGGCAGGTATCTACGCGATGGTGAATGACGAGACGGGGGATAAAGCCGCCCGAGACGAAGCGATCAAAGCCTATGAGCTTGCCGTCAAAGATTTCGGCGATGTTGTTGTTGATAATCAATCCGTGAAAGAATTGGCGAAAGGGGCCTTGTTTGAACTCAAAAATCTTTCGATCGGTTCGCCAGCCCCCGCAACGGTGAGCACCAGTCTCGAAGGTAAACCCGTTAAACTCGAAGATTATAAAGGCAAGGTGATCGTTCTCGATATTTGGGCAACATGGTGTGGCCCTTGCCGAGCCATGATTCCCCATGAACGGGAAATGGTCGAACGATTGAAAGATAAACCTTTTGTTCTCATCAGCCTGAGCGCAGACAAGAAAAAAGAAACGCTCACCAATTTCCTTGAGAAGGAAAAAATGCCTTGGGTCCATTGGTGGGAAGGCGAAACCAAAGATGGCATTCTGAAAAACTGGAATATCCGTTTCTTCCCGACAATTTATATCATCGATGCCAAAGGTATCATTCGTCACAAAGGTCTCCGCGGCGACGATATGGAAAAGGCCGTTGTGAAATTGATCGAAGAAGCAACCAAGAAATAACGACAACATACCCAATCGGCTCAGTCCCAATTGGTTCAACACATACAATCGGCTCAGTCTAGAACGGTCCGCTCATTCGAGTGGACCTTTTCTTTTCAACAGTGATCAGATTTTTTTCAACAGAAATCAGAGATGATGGATCGAATATCGAGATCGAATATCGAGCTAGATGATACATCGAATCAAGAAGGAATCAGGTTGCAGACGGGGGGAACTCCGCCTTGGGATGGAGTTAATTCAAGTCGAGCTTTTCTTTTCAACCGGAATGGGACTGTCTATAACAAGGGCATTCCTTTGCCTTTCTTTGAGGAACTCCTGTTATGGATCGTCGAACCTTTCTGGCAAGCAGTGCGAGTCTGATTGTT
>CAZFDX010000078.1:0-2191 GCA_964518325.1 uncultured Alcaligenaceae bacterium
CACCTTGCTTGTTGAGACTTGAATCACCGACAGGGCGGCGGTCCCTAGGCCAAAGCAACCGAAGAGCCCAGGGCCATTGAAATCGAGGGGAATATCGTATGCGGTCAAATCGCTATCTTTCAATTTCGTTTCACAATTGACAAACCCCATGCTCAGGCCACCGGCGTTCACGGCCTTGGCTTTTCGGCCTTTCCATACCCCCCCCCCGTACTGTTCCACCAATTCCCGCAGGGTCACGCCCATCGGTAGTTCCACGCAGCAGGGATTATGCACATGGCCGGCAATCGTGTACAGTTTGGGACCATAGGAACCGGCATCTCGCGGATTTTTCGGATCGGGCGGCACACCAATCGATTTGAACCAATCCACCCCGCGACGCATAATTTGGGTCACACAAGCGAGCGTCTCCACATTATTCACAATCGTGGGTTTGCGGAAAGCCCCTTCGATCGCAGGGAAGGGGGGTTTAATGCGAGGCCATGCTCGTTTCCCTTCCAGCGATTCAATCAAGCCCGTTTCTTCACCGCAGATGTACGCACCCGCGCCGCGATGGAGAAAAATATCCAAATTGACCCCACTGCCGAGGATGTTTTTTCCGAGTAAGCCCGCTTCGTACAATTCATCAATCGCGGCTTGCAATCTGCGATAGGCATGGCCATATTCGTAACGAATATAGAAATAGGCCGTCTGCGAACGGATCGCATAGCAGGCGAGCATGACCCCTTCTAAAACCTGATGGGGGTCCTGCTCCATTAAAATCCGATTGTTGTAGGTGCAGGGTTCGCTTTCATCGGCATTGATGCATAAATAGATCGGACCAGTGTGATCCTTCGGGAGAAAGGTCCATTTCAAGCCCGTCGGGAAACCGGCCCCCCCCCTGCCACGCAACCCCGAATCTTTGATTCGATTAATCACATCGATCGGTTGTAATTCACGCAGGGTCCGTTCATAGGTGGAATAGCCGCCATCGATACGATAGCCTTCCAGCCGATGGCTATCGGGCTTTTTCACACGGGCTAACAGTACGGGTTCGTATGCCATAACTTTATTAACTCAACGGGCTAAGTTATTTCGTGAATCATTATTGGCTCACCCCTGTTCACAGGGATGAGCTAGTTTCGGGCGTGTTATTGTTGTCGCAGCTTTTCGATCAATTCATCTGCCTTCTCGGGGGTCATGTTCATGGCGTGTTCATCGTTGACTAAAAACGCCGGGGCACCTTCACACGCTCCGATACACTCGGCAAATTCGAGGGTAATTTTCCCATCCTCGGTGGTTCCTCCGACGGGCACACCCAGTTTTTTCGAGCAATGTTCCAACAGATCGTCGGCCCCGCGAAGATGGCAAGCTAACGTTCGGCAAACCCACAGTCGTGTTTTCCCGAGTTTATGCTCTTCGTCTCGGAAAAATTGGTAAAAGCTCATGGTATCATGAACTTCCGAGGGAGCTAAATTGAGCAGATCGGCAATATCACGAATCGCGTCATTGGGCACACAGCGATAATGGTCATGAACGATATGCAAGGCAGGCAAAGTGACCGCTTGCTTATTCGGATAACGAGGAATGTAGGCTTCGATTTTGGCCTTGATCTCCTCGGAAATAAATCGCATCGTCATGAGGGTATCCCTTCGGTATTGTTAGCGATCCAATTCAGCCGCGATGATGTTCAGGCTTCCCAAAACAGCGGGTACATCACTAATCGTGTGCCCTTCAATCAGGTGAGGGAACATCGAAAAATGAATGAATGAGGGGGGACGGGTGCGAGCGCGATAGGCCCGACCTTCCCCATCGGAAACAATGTAAAAGCCCAATTCGCCGTTGGCCCCTTCTGTGGCAGCGTAGCATTCCTCCACAGGTGGATTCCAGCGCCGGTTCCACATAAACAATTCAAAGTGTTGAATCAGCCCTTCGATACTGCGATAGGTGGCGGTCTTATCGGGGATGGTCAACTTATCGTCCAACGCCACATTGACCGGACCGGTGGGGCTATTCTCCACCGCTTGGGGAATAATCTTGAACGATTGCCGCATCTCTTCCATCCGCACGAAGTAGCGGGCACAGCAATCGCATGCTTTGGCACACATAACCTCATAATCAAAATCTTTGTAGCCCAGATACGGCTCATCCTTGCGAATGTCTCGCGGCACCCCCGAGGCCCGAGCAACGGGGCCCGCATCGCTGCGGTGGGTCG
>CAZFDX010000079.1:0-1921 GCA_964518325.1 uncultured Alcaligenaceae bacterium
TCTTAACACTATCCGTATGATCTACTGATTCCTTTCCCATACTCATATGCTCGCCAAACTCAATACATTTGCCCTGCTCGGTATCGATGCGATACCCGTTGAGGTGGAGGTCGATAACTCGCAGGCCCTGATGCCGAAAACGGTGATCGTCGGCTTACCCGAAGCCTCGGTCCGCGAGAGTATTCACCGGATCGAAAGGGCGTTATTTAATTTGGATTATGCCATTCCAGAAGGGCGAACGGTCATTAACCTAGCACCGGCCGATCTGCGAAAAGATGCGGGGGCCTTTGATTTGCCGATCGCTTTGGGGATGCTCTTGGCCACCCGCCAGATGGTGCCCGAACAGAGCGAGGAGTGGGCGACGGTTGGGGTGCTGTCCGTGTATGGTGCGTTAAGGCCTGGCAAAGGGGTTTTATCGATGGCGATGGCCACCCGCGATCGGGGCTTAAAGAAAATGATCGTTCCGGCAGAGAATGCTCGGGAAGCGGCCGTGGTCGAAGAAATTGAAGTGTATGGCGTTGGCACGTTGAACGATGCCGTCGGGCTAATCACGGGGCGCTTGGACCTAGAACCTGCGCCTTTTGGCCTGAATGATCTTTCCACCCGATTGAATCGCTACGAAGTCGATTTCTCGGATGTTCGTGGACAAGAGACCGCCAAAAGGGCGCTCATGGTGGCTGCCAGTGGGGGGCATAACCTTTTGATGATTGGCTCTCCGGGAACGGGAAAAACCATGTTGGCCCGACGTTTGGCTACGATTCTCCCACCGTTGACGATCCCAGAATCTTTGGAAACAACAAGGATTTATAGTGCCTCGGGACGGTTGCCCGCAGGGGAAGCCCTTTTGACCTGCCGACCTTTTCGGGCACCGCATCACACCATTTCCGATGCCGGTATGGTAGGGGGTGGGAGTATCCCCGCTCCGGGAGAAATCAGCTTGGCTCATTTTGGTGTTCTCTTCTTGGATGAGTTACCCGAATTTAACCGACGCGCTTTGGAAGTGCTTCGGCAACCTTTAGAGGAAGGTCGCGTCACCATTTCGCGAGCTTTGAATTCGACCACGTTCCCTGCCAGTTTTATTTTGGTTGCTTCAATGAACCCTTGCCCGTGTGGTTATTTGGGCGATCCCAAACACGTTTGTAAATGTACCCCCATGCAAATTGAACGCTACATGGCCCGCATTTCTGGCCCTTTGTTGGATCGGATCGATCTGCATATTGAAGTCCCTGTGGTCCCTTACCAAGAATTGTCTGCCAAAGCCGATGGCACTAGCAGCGCTCAGATGCGGGCGCAGGTCGATCAGGCTCGCGCTCAACAAGCCCAACGATTTGGACCCAACGGAAGAACCAATAGCAGAATGACCCCCAAGGAGTTACGCACCTTTTGCCAACTGGATTCGGAATGTTCGCAATTACTCCAGTTGGCGATGGAAGAATTAGGGCTTTCGGCCCGCGCTCATGACCGCATACTCCGAGTGGCCCGAACGATTGCCGATCTGGAGGGGGTGCCCAACATTCAAGCCCATCATCTGAGTGAAGCGATCGGCTATCGCAGTCTCGATCGGAGGTTGTGGACGAAGTGACGATCGGAGGTTGTGGACGAAGGAACGGTGGGGATAATCCCTTAACGTGAGGTTTTTCAAGAACCCCTTGGGATGATTCGATTACGAGTGAATGAAGCAAAATTTCACCCAGACAAGTTATAGGAGGGGGTTAAGGAATCATTTTCACCCAGACAATTTTGGGTTCACGTTGGGGCATTCGATGAATTTTCTAGAATAATGGCATGGATTTAGAACAACTAGAACGGGCCTATTTGACCGTCCGTCGGGAACTCTTGAACGAACAGACGGACCGAGGGTATTGGCTAGGCGAATTATCGTCTTCCGCCCTATCGACAGCTACGGCGGTGGCGGCCCTTC
>CAZFDX010000080.1:0-2608 GCA_964518325.1 uncultured Alcaligenaceae bacterium
CTCTAACGTGGTGCCGGAGATATTGAAGTCATTGCGAGAGACGATTCGGCGACTGACGGTCGAGCGGGAAGCCGGTCGATCCACAACAGCAGTCCCCTTGCCAACCCCGCCTACGAACCTTGCGATTCCCCCCGAACACCTTGCCGCATGTCTCGACGCCGCTCCGAACGCCTTGCGGGACTGGGCCGATTCGCTGCAATCATCGGGTTTCTCCGAAGCGGCGACTCGTTTGCGGTGGCTTGAAGAATTCCGTGATCGGATCGCACCGAGTGTGGCATTATGGATTCGCTATGGCCAAGGAATGCTCATCTTTCGGGACAGAACCGATACTTGGTGGAGTATCGGTGAGGAGGAAAATTCCACTCCAAGGGATGGCAATCCCGATTCTTTGAATTTAGGACAACTCCTCGGAGCATGGGCCGATTACCACCCAGCGATGGAATGGTTTTGCCGTACTCTCGGATACACTCATGTGCGAGTCTGTGCCAAGTCAGTGCCCGACGCAACACTGGAACATGATCGCACTTACTCCCTCGTGGCTGGGGAACATTTTACTCCGCTGGCACCGACATCAGGCATTACCGAAATTCATGCCTTCACCCCGAGTTAACTCACCTGAGCTTTCAGCGTGGCACGGGTTTCTCGGGTCGCGGCTTTGACAATAAACGGTAAAGCATCAATGGCTGCCTGAATTGCTTTCGGGGGCCGACCTCCTAAAAGTTCCTCGAAGCTATAGCATTGGCACGGTTGGTAATTCGAGATTTTTCGTTCTCGCAGAACGTGATTCGCCAGATGATCGGCCAAGGCAATCAGATGCACTAACCGCGTATGATTGGGTGCCCATTTGGGACAATGGTGAAATCGAATCGACTCCAATACCGGTTCCGGCAGATTTTGCCGTTTGCCAAACAGTTCCCCCAAATTCCCGTGGTCGGTTCCGAAAGCCTCTTGTTCTTTCTCCAAAATATCTAGCGGTTCATCAAAGGTCATCGGGTCATGCCGCCGAGCGGTAGCAGGGTCTGCCACAGCCAAGACCAATCGCCCCAAATCGTGCAATAACGCTGCCGTGAATTCTTCTCCCTTGAAGCCCAAGCGTAAGGTGAGATTCAATTTGCTTGCCATACAAGCTGTGAAAAAGGAGTGCCGCCATAAAATATCGCAGCGTTCTCGAACACTTTTATCCGCGTGTTTGGTGATGCCGTAAACACCCGTTGAGATAATTAGGTCGGCACATTTGCGAGTCCCCAAGCGGACAATTGCCCCATCGATGGTTTCGACAACGTTTCGCCCTCGGTACAGGGCACTATTAGCCACCTTAAGCAAAACGGCAGTGATCGAACCATCGCGGCGAACCAGCTAGATAAAATCCTTTAGCGAGTAGTTTTCGTCGTTGGCCATCATCATCGCTCGGATTGCCGTTTCCGACATGGTGGGAAGTTGGGTAATCTTCTCGGCCACGCGAGAGATTTTATCTGCTGCGGGAGGCAGTATCTCCGTGGGACGTCCAAGCCATCGTGCAAATGCCCGAAACAGCATATCCTACTCTCAAAGTTAAGGTGCGATCGTTAATTAAATCTAATCTCCGTTATTAGGATCGAGGATCGAAATGAAATCTTGTCGTCCTTTTCTTTTCCGTTCCTAGCAAAAGGTTTGGGCATCATCTGAATTTCATCTTCTCAGACAATGAGTTTCGATCACAGGTCGGAACGAAGTTCGATTGCTGAGAGAAAACGGGGTTCGATTGCCAAGAGGGATGGAACGAGGTTGGATTGCGGAGCGACAGGGATCGGGGTTGGATTGCGAAGAGAGGGAAATGATAACAATGGCCATGGCTTGGATCGAGGAGAGAGGGAAATGATAACATTGGCAATGGGTCGGAGCGAGGTTTGATTACGGAGAGGATGAGAAACCGTCGCCCTAAGCCAAGGCGTTATTCCAACCAAGGAAGAGAATCATCATTGGGGCTGACCTTTCGCACCGGCCGGTTCAGTTGAGCCGAGACGATGGCCCCTCCAGGGCATCCCAGAGCGGAACTCAATACCAGAACGGGTGCCCCCAGCATGGCACGGGGAATTTGTTTGCTCATTTGTTGGAAGGAACATTCGGGGGTTCCTTCTAACACGGCCAAGGCTTCGAGAGCAGGTCGAGGCGGATCGGTTTCGTGGATGGTGCATGTTTTTTCGGCCAAGACCAGTACCAAGCGCGACCCTAGTTCTTGGCCCCAAGCCTCCATAATTCCTGCTGCCAAGGAGATCGTTTTTTCCAGATGATCCCGATCTTGTGGCGTGGGTTTGGCCGGTAGGTAGGCTTCCACTACCAGAAGCAAACGGGGGGGAACGGGTGGCTCGTATTCACGCACCGCAAGACGCCCTTGACGGGCGGTCGCTTTCCAATCCACATGACGGGGAGAATCGCCCGGTCGATAATCCCTTAAGCCGTGAAATTCCCCTTCGTGTGGGGTAATCCGAATGACCCGACGCAGTTCCCCATCTCCGCTGCCTCCGCGTAACCAGCGTAACAATCGTTCCCGATTGACCGGACGGGTATGAGCCAGCACAATACCGGAACCGGAAGGTGAAACAAGCGTGCGCTTAACACCATCTGACCA
>CAZFDX010000081.1:0-3260 GCA_964518325.1 uncultured Alcaligenaceae bacterium
GTTCGACGGGTTGGGTCACATCCCGATCGAGTTCAAGGACCGCGCCCGGGCCGAGTTTCAGAATATCGGCAATGGGGAGTGTGGTTTGCCCCAGCCGTGCAGTGATGGTCACGGGAACATCTTGTAAAAAAGCCAAGGTAGGCCCCGTGCCGGTAGCTCCCCCCGAGAGTTGCGCAAACTCAGCCATACGGGCCAGCACTTCGGGAGACGGATTTTCGGAGGAGGATGGTTCGGTACTCATGGGGTACGAGTCGGTTTCTCTTATTGCAACAGTTACTTAATCGTGTCTTCCACCTGCACTGCCTGACGCCGACCACCGGCACCTGGCCATACCTGTAGTTTATCCACTCCGGCAATTTTGGCGCTGAGAGGATCGGCAACTTTTTGGTTTAATACTAACACATCCCCCGGTTTCAATGATGCAAGTTGCAACATCGATACCGAAGCGGACCCCAAAAGCACCGTCACATCAACCCGCATTTCCTTGACGAGTGATTCAATATGTTCCCGATCGGGTTGCGGAACAAAGGTGGTGGTTGGTCGTGCCAGACCGGCCACGGGGCCTGTGCGAGGGATGATAAATAATACAGTGGTTTTTCCAAAAGGAAGTTCGAGCAACCAACGGGCCACGAGCACCAATTCGGTCATTTCCAACAGGTTCGTCGATAAAGGCTCGCCGTGGGCATCGACCGAAAGTTTTGGGGGATTCGTCGAAGGCCAAGCCGACTGAACCAATTCAAGGAATAATTTTTGGATGACCAAATCACAAAGAGATTCTTCGAGTTCGGAAAGGGAACGATCTTCGGGCATTTCGTCCAAAATCGTTCCTAAAGAAGCAGCAATCAGACCGATAACAACCGGCCGCGAGAGGATGAGCAAAGGAAGAAAATCGGTCGCATCTTGGGATTTTAAGCGGAAAGCCACGGGGTGGACCGGTACCTCTTGAAAGGCCGCTGCCGTGGACATGGAGCTCACGCTTTCGAGAATGAGCGTGCTTTCGACTTCAAAATACTTAGACCAGATGCGAGATCGGTTTTTAGCCGCTTCGGTCAACCAAGAATTGACCTTTGATTCAAGGCTACTGGGGGGCGGTTTGCGAAAATCAAAGGTCTGTCCTATCATTGCACTACGTATTCCTCGAACATCACATCTTTCAGAATGAGCCTTTCCTTGGGCTTCACATGTTGCCCTGGCTCTGGTTCTAACATCTCTTCAAATTTTTCAAGAATCTCGCGGTGTAATTTCTTAACACCGGCTGTTCCCGAAACTTCCTTCAGGCTTTTTCCTGCCAAGTGGGCGATTAACCAACTTTTCATTGCGGGCTTATATTTGGCCAGAAGAAGTTGACCCTCTTTTTCATCTTCAGGGCCGACGACCTTCAGCACAATTTTGACCCGCAAATACCGAGACATTCTTTCCTCGGCCAGATTCACCACGACCTCGCCAAAAAGAAGGTTGGTCGTTGGTTCATGGACGACTTTTTTCTCCTCTTTTTTCTCAGAGGGATTCGCCTTGATAAACATAGGTGCCATTGAGCCGGCCGCCATACAGGCGAGGCATACCAAGGCATAAACGATTTTTTTCTTGGAACCACCTTTTTTGGTTGCGGGTGTCGGGTCAGCCATGAGAAAACCTCTACTTTCATCACTTCTGGTCGGTTGTTACCTTCTCTTTAGTGTGAAATTAGCAAGGTTGCTCAATAAAATCGGCATAGATTGCCCGATCCGTAGAGTTCTCCTTTCGGTTTGGCTTAAATCTCGACTTTCACCTGAATCTTGCTCCATTGATTTACCCATTTTATGGCAAATGCTCAAGGCCAATTTATTTTTTTCCCTTGGTGTGTTTCACCAATACCTTTTGAAATCAAGACAACTTGGCTTGAGTTTGTTTGCTCTCTCCCTCATGATTAGTAAGAATTTTCCATATAACCTCATTTGAGGATAGCCCTATGAGTGATGATTTTGAAAGCCCTGACAGATACAGAGAGGATCGATCACGCCCCCGCAATTCTTGGGAGCGTGATCGGGATTATGATGACATAGGACCGATCCGCCGAAGCCGATCCAGAGGATTTCGCTGCCCTTATTGTCGTACATCAAATTATCCGATAACAAGTCGGCAAATTTCCGGTGCAGGTTGGGTAGTCTTCGTGATTATGTTATTATTTTGTTTCCCTTTGTTTTGGGTGGGCCTATTGATTACCGAAGAGAAACGACGTTGTTCCGATTGTGGGATGAGCTTAGGCTAAGATGAGCTAATGCTCCAAGGCGGATCGGGGTTGGATTATTCTCGGGTGATGACCTCATCGAGGTTCATTAAGACCGGTGCAAAGCGCATCCATTTTTCGGGATCGGTTCCTTTTTGTGCGTCCAGATATTTCTCTAAACGATCCTTCTCCGCAGGTTCGGGCTTGCGAGAAAAGCAGATCAAAAATGCCTGTTCGATCCTTTGAGAATTGGTCCCTTCGATAAGGGATAATCGTTTTCCTAGACCTGCTGCCAGTTCGACAAAAACGGGGTCATTGGCCAAATGAAGTGCTTGGAGCGGGGTATTGCTTCGATTCCGTTTCGTGCAAGCGGTCTGGGCATCGGCCCCATCAAACGTGGTGAGTAACGGGTGCTGTGCCTGCCGCCAAATGAAAATATACATCCCCCGACGATAGCGATCCTCGCCTTTGCTTTCGGGCCAATTGCGACCATTTTGGGTGAATTTGAATAGTTCCGGAGGTTGTGGCGGGTAAATCCCTGCCCCACCGATCTTGGGGGATAACAAACCGCTGGCACACAGGCTCACATCGCGAATTATCTCGGCTTCGAGCCGGAGACGATTTTGCTTTGCCAGCAGATGATTTTTCGGGTTTTTCTCGATCAAGTCCTTCCGCTGCTGTGAGGATTGTTGATACGTTTCGGAGAGAACAATTTGTCGAATCAATTTTTTCTGGGACCACCCCTGAGTTCTGAAGGTCACCGCTAACCAATCGAGCAACTGCGGATGCGTGGGAAAAGTCCCTTGCGTACCAAAATCGTTTTCGGTCTCGACCAGCCCCCGACCAAAAAACTGCTGCCAAACCCGATTCACCTGCACGCGGGCCGTCAGGGGGTTTACCGGCGAGACCAACCAGCGGGCTAAATCGAGCCGTGTGGAATGAGGTGCCTTACCGGAATTCAGAACGGTCGGGAAGTTCGGCGAAACGGTTTCTCCTTTCCGCAGAAAATCCCCCCGAATTTGGATGAAAGTCTCGCGGGGAGTTTTTCGCTCCC
>CAZFDX010000082.1:0-8076 GCA_964518325.1 uncultured Alcaligenaceae bacterium
AAGACCCCGACTTGGCTTGCGCCGTTGAGTAGACGAGTCCCTTCGTGTTCGATATTCAATGGTCGGGCCCAAACTTGCTGCCCTGCTTTGACCCTCAAGTCCGAGGTGGCAACATCTTCCAGAAATAATCGCCCTTTTCCCGTGTAGTTGATTTTGGCTGCGACACTTTTGACTACTACGGTGCGATTGGTCCGAATTTCGATCCCGCCGTTGATGGGTGCAAAATGCTCGATGACCACCACTTTGGCTTCGCCCTCTTCAATAATCAAATCGGGTTGAGAACGTCGATTGTAATCGATCCACGCACCGGTTCCCAGAAGTCGGCGTACTTTCCCCCGAACAATAGAGGGTTTCTCAACGGTGTAAAAGACGGGAAAGAAAATGGTGGTAGCGCCGGAATCGATCGCCTTTTGGATTGCTGCTGAAGAATCTTTTTTTCCTGTGGGGTCCGCACCAAAGGAATCGACCACGGCCCAAGATTTCGGATCATCCCAAGGGACCTCGGGCGTTTCTTCGACCGGAAGCCGTAATGAAGCGCTCGGCCCGCGAAATGGACTGGTGACCGCGTGCGAAAAATACTCTTGGATGCGTGGCCCTTCGCTGCCGAGTTTGTCTGTTCCGGAAACCCGTAGGGCCGCAGCGTAATCGGGGGTGGTCACATCAGCGAGGGCACGGCCATAGCCAGAAGTGACGACATCTCGAAGAGCGAGCCGGCCCCCATTGTAGTTCACGATCGCAGGGAGATTTTTCGCTCCTTTGCCGCCTTCTAAAACTGCATCCAAAAGGGAAAGAGTCCCGTAGGAACGCACGGCGGGCACTTCGTTTTCCGACTTCAAACCCCGAATACTAATGGCCTGACCATGATTATCGAAACCAAATCGCGATTGACCTTTCAGGCTCAGAAACTCGAAGGTTTGGCTATTGACAGCTCGACCGGTGCTGACCCCGACTTCAAATCCACGAACTTCCACATGACGCACCAACAACGGCCCATTCATATCCCGATGGCTTAGGTCCAGCCCCGCGACCCCAAGTCCATCTTGCGATTGAATCGCCACCTCTCGAAGGGCACCGGTATTATTCGAGTAGAACTGCAGACCAATGGCCCCCGTGTTTTTCCGCCCCACGTCGAAGGTGATATTTTGAATGTAGTTGTGGAACCAATCTGCCGAGCCGAAACCTCCGCACCACATAATGGCAGCCGGTTTTTTCGGATCGGTAAAGGTCTCATCTTTCAGTCGAATGACCGTCTTGCGGACATTTTGACCTTGGAGCCAATTGAAGCCCCACGCCGCTTGCTTTTTACTATTTTGATTCGACCATTTGAGCGTGGCTGAAACTAAATAGGTTCCGTTAGGAAAGTACAACACCTTATGTTGGCCCATCATATCCGAAAGAGCTTTTTGGATCGCTGCGGTATCATCCGTGATGCCATCCCCTTTGGCGTTATAGGGGGGGCGTGTCACATCCAATATCTGAGGCGAGTCGGGGAATCGGCAATCGGCCTTCTCATCGAACGAAGCCCCGACCTTTGGCTCGGCACCCTCAGCGACGGGACCTCCCCAGCAAACGATCATCCCTACAAGGATCACTGGGATCACTCGACTTAGCTCACACTTCCGACGTGGATTTTCTCGGTGGAAAAACATGATGTTACCTCACGCGATTACGGTTTCAGATTTCATCGCTCTCTTGGATGATCCCAGAAAGCCTCCATTCTTTGGGGCAAGCCCCTATGCTTAGCCTTTCGGCTTGTATCGCTCCCCTAATGATCCTAGTGATCCTAGGGAAAGTAGGTTTTCTCGAAAGCAAACGGGAAGAACTTTTCTGATACGGGTAATTTCTGGGAATTTCTTCGTAGCCAGACTGTTCTTTTGGGCGGGTGCCGCGACGATTTCTTTCGCCCAAATACTCAATCTATCTTTAGAAAGTAGAACCGATCCTAGGCAAAGAAAAAAGGTTATTTTGACGATGAAGCAAAAGCGGTGAGAAAAATCCATCACCCCAAAGGCATTGAGATAAACCTCGATGAAGAGAATCTGTACCGAGATAGATTCGATCAGGAAGAGGCGGGGTATATCGATTCGTTCAGGAAGAAGCGGGTTGAATGGATAACATATGAGCCAAGCGTAACTCGCGGAGCATCGATTGCTTTTTAGCTTGGTGAGCGTGCATGCGGCGAAGAATATCGTCTAAAACTCGTACCGCACTGGTCATGTGTGGCCCCTTATTGAGCATGACACATTCCGCACGATGCCCCATAGCAGCATCGGTAATTTCCGCCCGCGAGGGCATCCCTTCTTTGGCCAAGGTTTCTAAAACTTGTGTGGCCCAAATCACGGGAACATGGGCCGCTTCGCATATCCACAAGATTTCTTCTTGAACCTCGGCCAAGCGTTCAAAGCCACATTCCACCGCTAAATCGCCCCGTTCAATCATGACTCCGCAACAGGGGGTTCGCATGGCCGTTAATAACATTTCCGGCAAATTCTCGAAGCCCCTTCGCGTTTCAATTTTCAGCACGATTGCCGGTTGACGATTCCCCAATTCTGCCAAATGCTGCTGCAACGATTCCACATCCTGCGCCGTATTCGCGAACGACATCTCAACGACATCGGCATGTTGGGCCACAAACGAAAGGTCTTTTAAGTCCTTTTCGGTCAGGGCCGGCAACCGCAGGGGACTGTCGGGAAAATTGATTCCCTTATCGGCTCGCAGTTTGACTCCTTGCAGGCGGGCTTGCGTAATGCGAACCCATACTTGTTCCGGTTCGACTTTTTCGATGATGCCACCGATTTTGCCATCATCGAACCAAATCGATTCACCGGAGCGCACATCGTCAAACACTTCTGGAATCGTGCAACCAATGCGTGCCGGCGTGAGCAAGTTCCCACTACTATCGAAGGTGGCGGGCCGTCCCAATCGCCGATCGCGAGTCACAATGAGTAAATCGCCCCTTTGCAACGAGATCGCATTTTCTTGTGCCGGTAAAGGCCCCACGGCAGCGGATCGTTCTTCCCCTTTGGCCACACCCGATTCATGACGAAGTATCGTCCCCGAAACGAAATAGATCGTGTGGAAGGCCTCGGCCCAACAGCCTTTGTCGTGGACATCAACAATGTGCAGGGTTCGTCGGGCCTCACGGGCATCTTTGAGTTTGATCCGTTCCCCCACTTGAAGGGAAGCAAGCCAACTGGCAGGGACGGGCAAACAGGCATCGGCGGGAGTCGGGGGATGTTGTGGGGCCGATTCGGAGGTCAGCCAAATTCGCGCGGGGGCCGTCACACGCCCGTAAACATCCCGACGGGGTTTGGCTCGCACAATCGCAGGGCCGGGTTCTAGCGGTCCGGTGCGTAATTTCGGTCCCGCCAAGTCCATCACCACGCGACAGCTTTGACCCAATGCTTTTTCCGCTCGGCGAAGATGTTCAATCATGCGAGACCATTTCGCCGGCTCATCGTGAGCGCAATTGATTCGCATGCAATTCATCCCCTGCTTGAGCAAATCGAAAACAAGGGCATAATCGTCGGCCGCTTCGCTGGGCATGGTGACCATAATGCCAACAGCACGACCGGCGGTTTGCGGTCCCAAGAGCGCCTGTGTGTGTTCGGCCAACAATCTTTTCCCGTGCTGAAAATCAATCCCCCCCACACAAACAGGCTGCCGAGGATGCCCTGTCAGACGATGCAGCACATCAAGAACCGCATCGACCGTTGCCAGAACATGGGCTTCGGCCCGTCCCAACGACGAAAGCCCCAAAGCTGTTAAGCGATTCTGCAAAGGGCGTAAATCCCTTCGCCGAAGCGTAAGATAATGCAACAGGTTATGGGCGCTTTCAACATAATTCGGATGAACCTGATGTAAATAGCGTTGGGCTTTCTCCGCATCGATAATCATCTCGGCACGCAACGCCGTCAATTCTTGCAGGACCTGCTCCATGGCCTGTTGCTTGTGTTGTTCAATAAGGTCGGTTGATTTTCCGTTCAATGTTGCATCTCAGATGGCCGAGTTCCGAGCGTTCATCGTGCTGGGCCAATTCAGCACAATGAGGAGTCCGACAAAAATTCCAGAAGTTAAAAAGGATGGCAGCGTTTAAAGGAAATTTTTACCCGCTAGAATAACCTGCCAAACTCAATGTAGAGGGTAACCGACCCAACAGCATTTTGACAAGGCCTATTTCCATCACCTCGGCCCCAAGATGTTTCCAGAAGCCAGCCCGAAGATGTTTCCATCACTTCGGTCCCAAGATGTTTCCAAACCCCAGACCGAAGATGTTTCCATCACTTCGGTCCCGAGGAAGCTCGAATGTGGTTTGGCATGATTCGTAGCAGGCTCCGATTTTCGAGCAATTTTTTTCGAGCAATCCGGTTGGATGATGCAAAACGAATAGGAACCTTGGTGGTAAGCGAAGGCGAGGGCTATCTCGGAGTGAGATCATTCAGGGCTGTGCTGGAGCAGGATAATTCTTGGCAGCATCATCTAACACTAAAACCCAATCGAGTAATTCTCCCACATCGGGCGGGGTGAATTTTCGCTTTCCGGTGTTAGGGAATTCCCCGATGAGTGTGGCCTTTCCGGTTCGCGGATTGAACCACCACGCTTTGACTTGGGCACCGGAAACCTTGTTCATTTGCACCTCGAAAGATCGCCCGACCGGCACATAGACCATCGCATAAGTACCTTGTTCATCACGGCAGGCCACGAATTGCCGCGTCCCCCCCCCTGGAATCAATGTCGGAACTTCTGAAGCAACAATCACGGAATCATCCGGTATGCGTGTAAAGTAAGGACGCGATTCGAGCAATCTTCGGGCATACTGCATCTGCGAGCTACCCGGTTGCTCCAACGCTTCTTCCCAAGTCATGATCGGATTGTTGACCGGTTTGCGACCTTTTTGGTACATCTGCCAAATACAGTGATTGCCATAGGTATGGCCACACGCTCCACTAAACAAATTCCAATACAGGGGCCGACGCACATCGGCTGCGGTGGCATAGCCCAATTCCTTGGGTTTGAAAGAAAGTGGGTGATCTTCGTAAATCGGTTCGCCATCAAGCACCGGCTTGATCGGCTTCAAGTCGTAGTCGGCTCGGGTCTTTTCGTATCGACCGGTGAATTCTGCCACATGACCATTTTGACGCATGTTGAAATCGAGCCAATCTTCGTTATGGAACCATTGGCTGGAACCTTCTCCCCCCCGAGGATGAAAGGTGATTAAATGCTTCCCTTCGTCCCCTTTGCGTAACCCCTTGGCCATCGCACGAATGATTGCTTTTTGTGCATCGGTTTTGGGGGTGCGATCCCCCCCGAGAATCCAAATAATGTTCGGCCTATCTTTATAGCGTTTGCCCAACCATTCCCCGTATTGAGCGGCATTCTCGACTGTGAAAATCACGGGGCCGACGCCACCTTGATCGGAAGTCCATTTATCGCCCCAAGTTGGTAGCATGCCAATGTAAAGCCCCAGTTCGTTTGCTTTGTTCACAATCCAATCCACATGCTCGAAATACTTTTCGTTGGGGCGTGTCGGATCGTTCTCTTTCAACGGGATTTGATCGTAGGGATTCGGGTCTTTCAGACCATCCAATTCGGCAAGAACCACTGCTTGAATCACAGTGAACCCCTTGGCCGCCCGATCCTTAAGATATTTCTCGGCCTGCTCTCGATTGAGCCGGTGGAACAACTCCCATGCCGTATCCCCTAGGTAAAAGAAGGGTTTCCCCTCGCTGGTCATGAGATACCGTTTGTTCTCACTGATTTTTAGCTCCGTAGGTTTCGATTTTTTGGGATTCTCCGAAGGGGTCGGCTCGGCCCCACTCAGCGGAGAAGCAAGGTTCACCAAGCCACACAAAACACACCCCAAAAATCCCCCAAACCAGAATCGATACATGTCACAGCCCCCTAAGAGAGGATAAGGGTTACATCAGAATGAATCGTGGAAAAATGAGCCATGCTCCATTCAGGTTGTGACTCACCCTATCCAACGACACTTATGATTTTTTATGAATCAAAAGAATTCAAGATTCAGAAAACGAATCCGCTGAACCCATGTGCATGAAGGGGGGGATCGCCAACATGCGATCGGCAGTTTGCCGCATTAGCTTATTCCATGCCTGTGAGCGGGGGGCAAAAAACAGGTGATTCAGGGGCGAACGGCAGCCACAAAGCACCACGTTCCAATACCGATGTAGACAATCGACCACACCCAAAGAGGAAGGCCATAAAGCGTATGGGGTTCGGGGCGTTTCCGCAATACCCGCCATGAAAGAAAACAAACGATGGCCGATGCCAAGCAGGCGAAACCAACGGGAACCGCAGTGGATTGCAGGACCGCATAGGATAAAGCAAAATTCACACCAATGGGAAGCAACGCTGCCAATAATGCAATGAAGCCATACCCCCGCCAAAACACAATCATAAATTTACTACCTCACTGCTCAATACATAGCCAAAGACACGGACACAGATACAGAAACGCAAACCCCAACGGAAACATCCCCCCCCCTATCAGAATCTCCTATTTCGGCCTTAAGCCCCTATTCAACTTCGCTACCTCAGAACTGGTCCCCTTGGGGTAACCCGATAAAGTTTCATGATAAGCCCTTGTAGAAAAATGGTATGGCAGATATTCAACAAGGGTCATGATTTTTGATAGGGTAGTTATTCCAAAATAATGACAATTAATTTCTTTCATCCTGACCGAGGTCGCAGAAACGGCGGATGGTGGGAGTGTACAACAGCCCCAAACGTCTTTGTAATTCGCGAGCAATGATTTCCGTGAACTGCGGGAACAAAAACATATCCGTCAGGTCGATATAGGTACAGTGACCTTTTGCTTTCGCCGCACGCATATACCGATCGTGTGGCATTTCGCTCCACAGGTCACGGGAGTATCTCCATTTGCCCTCCACATCGATAAAAATCTCGCGGACGGTGTTGCCAAATTCAACGCGCCGGACGAACACGATCAGATCGGGGGCATCGGCATTGGGCATCACGGACAAATCGTTCAAAATGTGTTGCAGTTCGGCGAGAACCCGACGTCGATGCGTTGCCCTCTTTCGGATGTGAATGTGAGTCATAATTTACGAATGGTTTGGAATGCCCCAAAATAATAGATGTATATAAAGAACGGGATCAATATAAGGAACACGATCGGCACTCATCATTTGCCGGAAAATCGGTTGCCGAAGAATCGGTTGCCGAAGAATCGGTTTCGGTTCCCTCTGATCTTGTATCATTCTACCGATTTTCAGTCTTCCCATCTTCGCTTTTCTAAACGGTTAGACAAATAACTGAGGTAAACGGGATTCGTTCCTAACATCCACACGTCAAGGATAGCATCGGGCTGACAAATGTACAACACGGAACCGAATCGTAGCAGCGACAACCCCGCTCGATTCCAACGAAGAGCGAGAATCGCCCCAACGAGTAACGGCCCCGCGAACACTTCCAATGCGGAGCAAACAACGACCCGCCCTTCATCCCCATCACCCCACAGATAGGCCCCCCAAGCAAACAGAAAAGCTACTGTGAACAAGGCACCAATCACCACCGAGATTACCAATATCCAAGGGATATTGAACCGCACCTTTTCCGTATTCCCCATATCGATCCGGCCTCTATTCCTTGAACCATATAGCTTTCTTTTCAGATGCGATGAATCGGGTGGTCGCTTGTAATCTTCTGATAGTGATTGCCCCTTTTATGCCAGAATCTCTTTGACGATATGACCATGAACATCTGTTAAGCGGAAATCTCGGCCCGCGTATCGGAAAGTGAGCTTTTCATGATCCAAGCCGAGTAAGTGCAAGATGGTCGCATGCAGATCGTGCATGTGAACTTTGTTATCAACGGCTTGGGCACCAAACTCATCGGTCGAGCCAAACGAGAAACCCGATTTCACCCCCCCCCCTGCTAACCACATGGTGAACCCCCCCGGATTATGATCGCGTCCGGTGCCGTTCTTTTCGGCGTAGGGGGTGCGGCCAAATTCGCTTCCCCACCAAACCAAGGTATCTTCCAATAGTCCTCGTTTTTTAAGATCGCTCAACAAAGCAGCGATCGGCTTATCCA
>CAZFDX010000083.1:0-9006 GCA_964518325.1 uncultured Alcaligenaceae bacterium
TCCTTTCTCAGCGAATTTACCAAGGAAGCTGAACGGTTCGGCAGAACTCAGATCGGGATACACGGGATCGTTTTCGGGACGGATGGCAAAATCAACAATGTCCGAAGGCAGCAGTTTTTCCCCTTCGCTGCCTAAACCCCGATTGTAGCTCTTCGGTTCAAGGTTGGGTCCGCCCGTGATGAATAATCCCCCCCCCCTTTGACAAACTCAGTGAGGCGGCGAACCACTTCGGGGCTTAAAGCATTCGGTCCCGTTAAAGGGACATTCGCAAGGATGCACACATCTTGCTCGTTGAGTGAAGAGGGGCTTACCTCACGGGTTCGCAAAACGGAGAGGCGCACATGATATTTTTCACGCAGTTCGGCAGGCCGTTCGGGCACGGGCAAAATGGCATGACCGAGGAAAAAGGCAGCGGATCGTTCGGGATCGCGCTCGTCGGGGGCGCCATCAATCATCAAGACGCGAACTTTCTTACGGATCAACAAAACCTTGGAGAATCGATTATCATCGGGCAAATCATCGGTATTGAGCTTGGCGGTTAAAATGCGCCAACCGGCTTCTTCGATCTTGGCCGTGAGATTGATGGCTCGAATTTCCCCCGGCGCAATCTTCTCGATCGGTTGATCTTCTTTCTCATTCGTTTTGCCATCGACCTCTAAGCTCAGGGTCAGATTCTTAACGGTCTCTGTGGAAGTATTTTTCACCAACACCGTGAAGGGGACTCGTTCTCCGGTGTGGGGAATTACGGTTTGCGGTTTCAGATCGATAATCGAGACATTATAAATCGGTTGGTTCGCACAACGAACCAAGTAAAGCGTGGCCTGATTTTTGATCTCGGTGCATTTGTCGCGAATGGCCGAGGATTGCGATTCCCAACCATTCCGCCCCATATCGCTAAATAGATAAACTTCCTTTTGGTTGCCGGTGGTGCGTTCAAAGGCATTCACGGCCTCGATCAAACCGGGCAAATAGTCGGTAGCTTGTTGAGTGGCTTTCAATCCATTGATAATCAACTTGGCCTGATCGAGGTTGGAAGGTGAGCGTGGCCCCACGGTGGTTGCTCGATCGGAACAGGTGATGATCTGAACGGTGCTTCCTGCGGGTAAACCATTGATGACTTTAATGGCGGCTTCCTTGGCGACGTCGAGCCGAGTTTGCACCCCTTCTTTCGCATTCATGCTATAAGAGGTATCGATAATGAAAATGGCATCGACGGCTTCGCCCCGAGGGCCTGTCCCTTTGGTGCCGACGCAGGTGGTTAATCGGGAAAGGGCCAGTGCCAATAGCAGTAAGGCCAAGGTTCGGATGATGAGCAGAATGAGTTCTTGAAACTTCAATCGTCGCGAGGTTTGCTCGACGGCCAAGCGAAGGAACTTCATCGCTCCCCATGGGATCGGTTTGTATCGGGCACGATACAAAAAGTGCAGGGCAATCGGGATACCTGCTGCCAAACCACCCAAAAGCATCCACGGATTGAGAAACGACATAACGGATTACCCTCTTCCCATCTGAAGCCGTCGGACTAGGTACTGTGGAAGAACATCCACAAGGGGTTTGGTCGTATCGAGTGGCACATAATCGATCCGACTGGCATTGCACCCTTTCTGAAGTTCTTCCAAATAGGCGTTGAAAATCCGCAGATAATTGGGACGAATGAGGTGGGGGCGTGTTTTGATTTCTTCGGGGATTTCCAACCCATCAAACTTCAGATTGCCAGAAAAAGGAAAGTTCAACTCGTCGGAATGAAGCGTGTGGAATAACGTGACCTCGTGCCCGAGATACCTTAAGGCTCGCAAGCCTTTCAGGAGGGGTTCAACCTCATCGAAGGCATCAGAAATCACAAAGACAAGGCCTCGTCGGCGGGTGGTTTCGGCAATCTGTTCGAGCAGCGGGCCGATTTCGGTTTTTTCGTCGGGTTCAATTTCTTCTAATGTTCGTAAAATGGTGTTCACCTGTACGAGGGAACTCGAAGCGGGCAGTTTGATGCGCAACTTTTGATCGAACACATAAAGCCCGACGCTATCTCGTTGACGAACCACCAAATAACTGATGACGGCGGTGAGCAATTTAGCGTATTCGAGCTTGTTGGAATCGCCTTCACCATACTGCATGGACTTGCTACCATCGAGCAAGATGTGACAGGCGAAATTGGTTTCCTGTTCATATTGCTTGATGGTGTAGCGTTCGGATCGGCCGTAACTTTTCCAATCGATGTGACGAATATCATCGCCGGGAACGTATTCCCGATGCTGAACAAACTCGACGGAAAATCCACGAAACGGGGATTTATGATCGCCCACACGCAGACCTTCAACGATCTGTCTGGCTTTGATCCCCAAGGCTTCTGCCCGAGCAAGGACATCGGCCTTTAAATACTGAGAAGCCATGGTTCTGGCGTTTCCTTTTATTAACGATATTAGGTGGGATTAGGCAGCAAATTCTTTGGCGGCTGCTTTGATGAGTTTCTTAATGACCTCATCGATTGTGATACCTTCGGATTGTGCCGAGTAGTTCAGGATTAAGCGGTGCCGCAAAATCGGAGTGGCCACCGCGACGACATCATCTCCGCTCACATGATTCGAGCCGCGAAGAATCGCATGGGCCTTGGCGGCCAAAATCAGGTTCATGCTGGCTCGTGGGCCGGCCCCCCACGTTAACCATTTAGAAACAAAGTCGGCGGCTTCGGGGGTTCCGGGCCGAGAAAGCCGTGTGATTCGGCTCGCGAATTTGAAGACCACATCCGAAACAGGAACTCGACGCACGACCTGTTGCAGCGCGATAATATCGTCCGCATGCAAAACAGGGGAAACCGAAATTTTCGCGTCCGAGGTGCCGATGCGCATGATTTGTTCTTCTTCCTCCGCTGAGGGGTAATCGACTTTAATCAAGAACAAAAAGCGGTCCAACTGCGCTTCGGGGAGGGGGTAGGTCCCTTCTTGTTCAATGGGGTTTTGGGTCGCCAACACGAAGAACGGATTCTTCATGGCGTGATCGGTTCCCCCAATCGAGGCCTTGCGTTCTTGCATCGCTTCCAGAAGGGCCGCCTGCGTTTTCGGCGGGGTTCGGTTGATTTCGTCGGCCAAAACAATGTTTGCGAAAATTGGCCCCGGCAGGAACTTGAATACCCGCTGTTTGGTGAGCGGATCGTCTTGAATCACTTCGGTACCGGTAATATCCGAGGGCATCAGGTCTGGGGTGAACTGGATTCGCTTGAAGCTCATATCCAGCGATTGGGCCAAGGTGCTTACCATCAACGTTTTCGCCAAGCCCGGAACCCCCATCAATAAGGCATGCGAACGGCAGAAAATGGCCATCAGTAATTGATCGAGCACTTGTTCTTGGCCAATGATGATCTTGCCCACTTCCTTGCGAAGTTTTTTGTGAGCTTCGCGAAGTTTTTCCAACATTTCAGCATCGTTGATGTTATTCTCGGCCATATTACTTCGATGAGGTTTGAGTGACGAAATCGGCGTACCGCTAGTACGTCTGGGTAGGTAAGGTATATTGGGCAAATTTTGAGGTCATTCGTCAAGATGGGACGGCGACTTTTTCCAAGATCGGACAAAAAAACGAAATCCGGCAACAGGGTAGAAAAACGGCCCCCTTTCAAATGATTTTGGAACCCTTTCGTTTCAATTTTTTCTTGTGGGGCAACCCTTGTGGAAAAACGGCCCCCCTCTTAAATGATTCTGGATCGGCTTGCCTTGTGATCTTAGATGCGAGAATTTTATGATCTTCGACCTAAAAACCCGATGATTTTGGATGCGTTCCTTCCGCAATGTTCTTGCTCAACTTACTTGCATCTTGGTCAAACCCCTTCCACTTGAGCGATTTGAGCGATTTGAGCGGTCATCGGAAGGGCAGAGGTTCCGGAGGAAGCAGAAGGGCGCGGGGGCTTTTCGCACCGGTTTGACTCGTGGAAGCTGTGGGAACGATTGGCTCGATCTCGCGGCTTCGGCTGACGGGCATAGGTTCCCCCAATTTGGCACGAGGACGGGTCCAACCAATATCGCCAGAAGTCCTTTCTTCCATTCCCGAACCCGAAGGGGCCAAGGCTCGGCTAGTGGGTGCGGGATCGAGCATCGGTCGACCGGGCAACGAACTATCGTAGGTTACGCTGGCGGCCACGGGAGCTGGTCGCGAACTCCCTGTGGGGATCACCGCTGTGCTAGCACTGGGTGAACTGGGTGCGGCTGAGGGGGTACTGGTCCCTTTCGCGATTTCTCCTCGCCCCCCCCCGCGCTTCAGATATTCAATCCAATCGCGTTGCAGATCATCGACATTTTTATAACCGTAATGAACTTTAACGGCCTCGTCCCAACCATTTCTTTGACCGGCAGCAACAAATTTCAAAAAGGCCGCCCGATCGCTTTTCTCGACTAAGAAACGGGTCACCGAATACCCCTGAGCGTACAAGGCCATTCGATCATTCGGGTATTCTTTGAACGAGAACAAGGCCGAAAGTTGGATGGCTTTTCCGCTGTTGAGATACTGGCGGCAGAGCTTATCGTGTAAGTTCCATTCTTCGGCATTTTCCGAGAGAACCGATCCCCCTTCATCGGCCCAGCGGGGGACAGGCCGACGGAAATACCACGCAAACACGGTATGGGTGACCTCGTGGGGAAGAACCGAATTTTTGAGCTTTTCCCGATTCCCTTCGATCTGCATCGATTGAACCGGCTCGTTGCCGTCGAAATCGAAGGTGGTAGCGCCACCGGCACCATCGCGGGTAATTTGCACCACTAATTCACACGGCTGAGACCAAGGGGGCATTTCTCGGCCTAACCATTCTATCGCTTTTTGTTTCCGGTAATATTCTGCCAATCGGGCAAATTCTTCGGCGTCATCCTGCGAGGCCGTCTTCACAATAAAGTTTCGGGTTTTCACAGTCGCAGCGTTGGCGGTCATCGTCGTGATGACCCACGCAGCGAAGATCGGTAAAAGAAATCGGGTTCCCATCTTGGTCTCCCACAATGAGGTTCAACAACGGAGATATTTGGATCGTATCCGCAAGAAGCGGGCCAAGTCTTTCTGTTAAGAAAAAAAGGCCAGGAAAAGTCTTCCTGAAGTAACGAGATTACACATCTTATCAGCAAAATTATCTAGACCAATTTTTGCGACCTTGTAAACCTTACAAACCCTGTAAACGCTTCCCCCTTTTTACAATTGCTATCCGAACAACTGTCAAAATGTTGCTATTGTGCAAAGCTGAGAAAATCGTCACAATCTCCCCATATCGCTAAGGAGATTGTCATGATTATCCCCTATGTGTCTCGTTTGCTACGAGGCTTAGCTCGGCGAATGGGTGCAGCTTGGCTGGGTGCGATCTCATTTTTGGGTCTGCTCGCATTCCATTCGATCTCTCAAGCTCAGATTCTCAATGCCCCATTAGAGGCCACCTTCCAAAACCCGATTGATGGCGGAGCCATCATCGGCCTTGGGACAAACTCCATTCGGTTTTCGGGAGATACCGAAGGGGGTTTGAAAATCGATCTGGCACCAAAATCGAGCTATTCACTTGGGCAACCTTTTCTTTTGGGATTAGTGAGTTTCACTGCGGGGGGAGAAATGCCCTCGCGGATTAGCTTGGCTCCTTTGGTGGAAATGGTTGATGCCAACGACTACACCTGCAAAGTCGAATTTTCGGTTCCGATGACCCTTCGAGAATTTCGGGAACCGGGGCTGCGGGTGGGGGAATTAATCCTGAATGATGATTCCATTGCAACCGGTACGTTTCAGGATGCCTTGTACACCGTGAAACTCTTCGGCTTCACTGACGTCAACGATTTCAATGAACCCTCTACAAATTTATTGCAATCGGTCTTTGGCGAAGAGCGACAAGCCTATCTTTGGGCCGTTGCCTATGCCGATCCCAGCGGTTCCCCAACCGAAGGAACCACCACCACCGATTGCGATTGTCATTGTCAACCGCCCCCCCCCCCACCGGCGGTTCCCGAACCTTCTTCCCTGATTCTCGCAGGAGGGGGGATTCTTCTGGCTCTCGTTCTGGGGGTTTATCACCGACGGAAACACTTTAGGCTCGCAACAAGTACGCCCGCTTAAATTCTCGGGGTGTATCGGCATTGACCACTTCTACCCAAACCACCACAAACGTGTACAGTGTGGCTCCGATAGTGATTTGAACTTTATCACCATCCGAGTAAGCCAACGTAGGCGAACCTCCCGCACGGTTACACCCATCGCGAATGTCAATATCGGGTTGTACTTCTAACAAATGGGTGTACACAAAAGTTAAACCGGCTCGACCTCTTCCAAAGACCCCTATCAAACGGCAACGGACGTTCATGAGCATGGGGAACGGTGCCGTAAACGGGCGAAAGATGTTGCATCGAGAAACCAATATCGCTTCAGGTAAAGGCATGAATCGACTCCGGAACAAATCTGAATGACGGCTACTTATCTAATCCACAGGAACATATCTCAATCGATGGCAAATCCACAGAATCCACAAGAAACCGCCCTAAAGGACTGGGGCACGGAACGGCGAGATAAGTGTGAGAACATCGACAGGGATTCTCAACTCGGTACTATTCCGAAAGGTCAGGAACACATCGCCGTAGCGCTGTTGAGATAACATCTGATGCGATGAGGAAACTTCGGTTTTCAACTTCTGATACCAGTACGAAACCAACCGAGCGACGGCCTGTTTGATCTCCTCGGGCACCGTAGCAGAAGCACTATAAACCACCTGAACGGTTCGGGGATAACTGGGCGCCGTTACGCGATCTTGATTCACCAACAGCGCCTTGTTGGGTAACAATAAACGCCCCCCCACACATTCAATCGTCCCTCTTTCCAGATGCACCACATAGCGATCGGTCGGGACTAAAGTTTCACTCGGAAAATATCGGGTCGGGTCAACCTTCACGGAGCTGACCGAGACGATTGGCCAATTGGTCAACTGAAAGATCGTCTGATTACCATCAAAGTATTCCGTAAATGTTCCCCCAAGAAAGGAACGATTACAGATCGATTGAATCTGAGCCGATGCAGTTGAAAGCAAATGGGTCAACAGGGTATCATCGGCAGTCGTGGTGACACCGATTCTTAATTTGACGTTAGCAAGAGTATCCAAAGACATGGTATCCACTCACAAGAGGAGAATAAGAGGAGAAAAGAGGGTTTCACGAAGGAATCCAGCGGTTTCCCCAGTCAGGCATCTCAGGAAAGTCAGATTCCAGACACAAAAAATTCCCTGAGCGAAAACGGTTTGGGGTTTGGCGTCATCGTCGCGATCCTCACAACCACCTTGAAACCGTTGTGGGAACCCTTGGGTAGGAACGCCAATGATTTCATGATGGTTTGAGTTTTTCAGGATCGACTACCCGTTAATCAACTTATCGCACAGGACGAAACTGGCGGGATTGCGAGGGCCTGCATCGATATGCTGAATGCCCCGCAGATAGGTTTGATCGTTGACCATGGCCGAATCTCCCAAGCCACTGGCGAGAAATTCCATCACCCCCATTCGTGCGATGATCCAATCGGGGAAATAGCCTAAAATCACATAGGTCAGGTTCGTGGAAGAACCTTTGGTACGGTTGGCCGAAATCTGTGCCGAGCGAACTACCTTCGTTCCGTACAGTTCCTTGGGTGGGGCATCGGCAGCGTTTCGCGTGGGATGGAACAGAAAGGCCCCCTGACCATCGGCAGCGGAAACGGCATCGGCACGGCGATTCATTAACCCTGCGTAAAAACTCTTTCTCATCAACCAAGCCGAGGGGGCCGAAATCGCATCGGGTAATTTTCCTTCCATCAGGGCAACATCTTGCACCTCGAAGGTATCTCCGTTTGCCCCAACGGTCGAGGCGGTGTGTGTGTTAATTCCCGAATAGGTGATTAACCCTTTAATCTGAGTTGGTCCCGTCCCCTCAAGCATTGCTAGATCGGCCTTGATGGCAGCCGAGCGGGCCATATCGTAGCGGATCAATCCCTCGGCGGCGGCAGAGGAGAATCGCAATAATTCGTTGTTGACTTTCACAAGCACCCCTAACTTTTTGGCTTGCAAGTCGAGGTTGGCCGTTGTGGGTGTGCTTTCGGTAATGGCGGCGGCTTCTCCCACCCAATAGGCAGTCGAACCGCCCGTAAGTTTCGGAAATTGCAATCGACCATTGGGGGGCAAAGAGACTTCTTGGGCACCGGCATTAGCGAAGGCTTCCAGATTCCGTTGCAGATCGATAATTTCCCCAAAAACCGCAGGGGGAACCCATTCTCCGCCCGTACCGGCACCGGTTCCCAGAGCCTTTTCACGGAAGCCTAATCGCCGCGAAATCCAGCTGGCCTCTTCAGGATCGTAGCGGGAAGTTTGGGCCAACATTTTTTGCCGCAGCTCTTCTCGAAGTTGGGCACCTTTCGGTTCAAATGTCGGCAGATGCTGAGTCGAAAGAGGAATCAAAAACGATTGAGCACCACAATGCGGAACAAACCCGTAACTTTGGTACAAATCTTTTAACTGTTGATGCACATGGAGTTCTTCTTTGGCTTGATCGGCCCCAAGATAGCCCAAGGCAAAGCCGGCCGCTTTCAAGATCGCATAACCCGCAGACTCGCGCCCAACGGGTCCACTGGTCACCCAAGGAACACGACGTTCCAAACGGGTCGGCTCGACTGTGGCCTTCTCGTTTTGGACTCTCTCGTTATGGGCCTTCTCGACCGCTTTCATGGCTTGATCTTCGATGAATGAAACGAGTTCTTCCCGCGACTGAAATTTTTCCAATACAACCGGTGACATAAAAAGTATCCTCAATGAGTAAAAGGGTTCTGAAAAGTCAAATTTCTCAAAGGTTTCTAGACGGTTTCTAAACGGTCTCAAATAGATTTTTGAAGGTTCCTCAAACCTCTCAAAAAGATTTCTCAATCGTCTCTCAAAAGAGCACAGAGAGAATGTCGTTGTCGATCCACATTTTCAAAAGGGGGTCCGTGACGAGGCCTTTTTGCACGGCTAAAGTCAACGCTTGCGGATTTTCGGGAATGGGCACTGCCGAG
>CAZFDX010000084.1:0-4504 GCA_964518325.1 uncultured Alcaligenaceae bacterium
TACTCACTTGGCCAACATTGCCGAAGCAACCGCACAACTAACTCCGTGGGTATCGATGTTGACCGCGGCGAACGATATTTTAGTTCAAGCACAAAATATCGCTCACGACGGAGCCAATGCCAGCACTGGGGACGAAGCCTATGCCGCCTTGGCCACTACGGTGGATGGTTTGATTCGTCGCATGTTAGAAGTATCGAATAGTAAATTTGGCAATCGCCAGCTCTTTGGAGGCACCGCGACCGATACGGCCTCTTTTGTGGTCGGTTCGACCGATGCTAACGGTAATCCCACGAGTATCCTCTATCAAGGTGCCGATGAACTTGCCCAAGGATTAATCCGCCCCGATCTGACGGTGGACATCAACTACACGGGGGAGCAAATTTTCCTCAATAATGCGGGCAATGTGTTCCAATCGCTGATGAATCTTCGCGATATTCTTCGACAACCGGGCCTGACCCAAAATCAACGGGCCGATCAGCTCAACCAAAATTTGGCTCAACTCGAATCCGCTCGCACGGTGGTGCAGGGAACCATCGGGGAGCAGTCCTCGAATTTAGAAAATCTGGAAGCCTTGAAGAATCGCTTCGGTGAGGTTCGGCTGACCCTTCGCGAACGCACCGCCGAGCTAGAGAATGCCGACATGGCCGAGGCGGTCATTCGCTATCAAGAACAAATGAATGCCTTCACTGCTACGTTGAGTGTCAGTGCTAAACTCTTCGATGTTTCGATTCTCGATTTCATTCGCTAAGTCTAGAAAATTCCCTTCCTCCGCCCCTACACACACACACATATACCCTGACGTTCTGACAATTCGATTCCTTTCGCCGAACATCTTTCGATTCCTTGCGCTGAGCTTCTTTCAAACTTTGACTAAGGCCCATTTCCCTTTTAAGAAGCGAATGAAAAACAAGGTGCCCCTGACAAACAGATCCGCAAACATGGCCAGCCAAGCACCAATCAATCCCAAATTCGCGCCGGAAATGGTTCCCCACTCGCCAAAGGATAAACTCTCACGGGTTAGGTAATAAGCAAGGGGGATACGAAAACCCAAATACCCAATCCAAGTGACCAGAATTGGATAGCGTGTATCGCCGGCACCCCTGAGAACTCCTGTGAAGACGATAATGCCCGCCAAAGGGGGCATCGCAAAGGCGACCAATCGCAGGACCGGAACCCCCGTTTGCACGACCTGAATTTGATGATCGTAGGGGTTGAACAAACTCATCAAGTTGGGGGCAAAGGTGTAGAAAATCACTCCCATGAACGACATGAACGAAACACCGAAGCTAAAGCCAACCCACGCTGCCTTTCGTGCCATATCGGGCCGACGGGCACCCAAAAACTGGCCGACCAAAGTTCCCGCTGCGGTGGCAAAGGCTTGGCCCGATAAAAACCCCATGGCCTCGATCCGCAGAGCATTCCCATGCGCCGTGATCGCTACCTGACCTAGGGCATTCACCAACGAAAGGAACCACATCTGGCAAATACAATTCGACAAGGTATCGAAACTGGCAGGGATGCTGATTCGCAATAGACGAGTTAACAAAACGAGATCGGGGCGTAGGTCCCTGCGACGTAATTTCAGGCCATATCGGCCACGAATCAGAATTACCAAAACGGCCAAAGAACCTAAGGTCGTGCTGAGAGAAGTCCCGTAGGCCACCCCGACAAAATCGAACGCGGGAATCGGCCCCAAACCATTCATGAACGACCACGCCAATGGGATATTGATTAAGGCAATTCCGCAACGAATGATGGTTCCCGTTTTGGTATCTCCTGCACCCACAAGGCAAGCAATGCCTGCCACCATCACCAGTTCCGCCGTGAGTACCAAGATAATCGGTTGCAGAAATTGTTCTGCCGCCGAGAAGGCATCCTCCGATAACCCCAGAAGACCGAGGAGATGAGGCAACCCCCATAAAGCGATCGGGGTCGAAACCACCCCAATCAACACGGCCAGCAAAATCGTCTGATTGGTTACCCGTTCTGCTTGCCGTGGTTCCCCCGCTCCGATGAAACGAGCCACCAGCGCCGTGGCACCGACCGCAGCCAAGGACGACAGCGAAGACAAAAACCACACCAAGTAAATCGCATTCGAGAGGGCCGCCTGTTGCGCGATGTGTTTACTCTGTAACGCCGGATTGTTTTCGCTATTGAGGGGGGCATGCCCCCCCACGAGACCTTGATCGAATAACCCAACGAAGAGGATCAAAAATTGCTGCACCAAAACGGGCCAAGCCAACGATACCAGCTTGACCCACAACGGGCGGGCTTGCGAAACTAACGATGGAATTTCCGTCATCCGACGTCCTGTCCTCAATCTCTGTTCTATATTTTCCTGAAACTGCCAACTACCTTTATAGCAAACATATTTTTTAGAGGCTCGCTATGCGAATTCGGCTCAGCCTATTTTGTCTGTTTTCTCTGCTTATTCTGAGCGGGTACGCCGATGATAAAATCTTAATCACCAATCCTTTACGCGGATGGGAACGGGTCGGTGAAGGAAAAACCCCGTGGAGTTTGACCATGGCCGATACCCTTCTTTTTAAGGGGAATCGTCAAGATAGTTTGGTTCATACCTCGGTTTACTCGGACGGGATTTTGAAATTAGAATATCGTCTTCCTGCAAAGAAAGAGGTAGGTGAACGAGTCGGCTCAGTGATCGTCAGGAGAGAGAATGGGGCCGAATCCAAGGGGGTACATGTGATTCTCGGCGGAATCGAATCGGGGGCTATCGAATACACTTATTTATCGGCCAGTGATCGGGAAAAAACGTTCAACTCCGGCGCCATGGCCGAGGTCAAGCCCAAGCCCCTTGGGGAGTGGAACACCTTGGAAGTTCGATGTGAAGGGAAAAAGATTACAGTGTTTCTGAATGGCAAACTGTGTTCTACGGCCGATGAGGTTCCTTTTGAACAAGGGATGATTGCACTAGAAGCCCATTCCGAAATCGAGTTTCGCAACCTGATTTGGCAACCGAAATAGCCCGTCTTCCGATAGAGTGGTACGATTTTTTCCTGTTCCCAATCTCCTATTCCGTATCCCCCATTCCCTATTCCGTATCCCCAATTCCCTATTCCCAGAATGCAGATCAAATGAGCTTCCGTATCCCCAGAATGTGGATCAAATAAACTTCCCACCCAAATATTGGAGATCAAGGAACCCAGTTGAGATACCTTTCAATGAAGGGAATGTGGCCGAAGTCGAATCCGCTATTAGACAAGATCAAGGAACCCAGTTGAGATATAGATACCTTTCCTAGGGAGATTACGAGGGAGGGGGAGAACGGGATCACGGTTTCTCTTTGGGTAACGGGGTCGGTGTGGGGATTTTGGCCCGCAACTCACGATATTTTTTCACCTCATCCGGTTTGTTGGTGGCTGTATATAGCTCAATCAGTCGATCGAGGGCTTCGGCAATACGAGTACGACCCTCAGGGGGGATCATCTTCTCACGGGCTTTCATCCCTTCGTAGCCTTTGAGCAAGAGCGGTTCGGCGTCCGCATATTTCTTCTGACCTAAAAGTGCCTCGCCGAGCATCGACATGGTGTTGAAGGTGCTCCACACTTCGGCTTCTTTCTTTTCGCGGATGTTTAGGGATTCGCGGAGCATCTCTTCGGCTGTGGCGAATTGCTCGCATTTCAGCAAATCCAGCGACACCCGCACGAGCAAAACCGCAAATTGTGGATGCTCGTTGGGAAAGCGTTTCCGCTGACGAGTCACGAACTCTTTGAGGAGGGACGCGGCTTTCTCCCCCTGTTGAGCTTGACAATAAGCCCCTCCAAGGTAGCTCATGCTGATGAGAGTGTCGGGATGGTCTGCCCCGAGCTTGAGCCTCATGAGTTTCAGGGTTTCCTCAAACAGCGGCAGAGCGAGGTCCAGCTTCCCTGCATCTCGGTAGCCCAACGCTAAGTTGCCCATGCTTCTGAGCGTGGAGGGGTGGTCCGCTCCGAGCTTAGCCTTACGGAGTTTCAGATTTTCCTCAAGCAGCGGCAGAGCGAGGTCCAGCTTTTTAGCGGCTCGGTAGCCTTCTGCGAGGTTATTCATGCTGATGAGGGTGTCGGGATGGTCGGCCCCGAGTTTGGCCTTGCGCAGTTTCAGGACTTCCTCATACAGAGGAAGGGCGAGGTCGAGCTTTCCAATAGCACGGTAGCCCGTTGCGAGGCTGTTCATGCTGTTGAGCGTGGAGGGATGGTCGGCTCCCAGTTTGGCCTTGCGCAGTTTCAGGGCTTCCTCATACAGAGGAAGGGCTAGCTCTAGCTTTCCAGTCGAATAGTAGCCTTCTGCGAGGTTATTCATGCTGATGAGGGTGTCGGGATGGTCGGCCCCGAGTTTGGCCTTGCGCAGTTTCAGGGCTTCCTCATACAGAGGAAGGGCGAGGTCCAGCTTCCCAGTGGTGCGGTAGCCCGCTGCGAGGTTGTTCATGCTGTCGAGTGTGGAGGGGTGGTCCGCTCCCAGTTTGGCCTTGCGAAGGTTCAGAATTTCCTCAAATAAGGCCAACGCC
>CAZFDX010000085.1:0-2388 GCA_964518325.1 uncultured Alcaligenaceae bacterium
TCAAGAATGGTTAGTGGGACTTTCGGGCGCCGATTTTCCTCCTTGGGTTTCGGCTCCGGGGGTATGGCATCGGCTTGTGTTGCAAGCAGCCTTGGCCTTGCATGCCGGTGAACAATCGGGATTATCTCACGGGCGGCTTACGGCGCATTCCTTTGTGCTGACTCGGACCGGTATTCTGAAATTAGTCGGCTTGGGGGAACCCCCTTGGTTGTACCCCTTGGCCCATTCGGCTCAGGAGGTGAGCCACGAACGCGATTTACAAACGCTGGGGCAAATTGCTCTTTCTTGGGCGAACGCTGCCCAACGCAAAAAAAATCCTCGCTTGAAACCGTTCCCGCCGCTCCTTCGACAGGTCCTTTTAGGTTTAGGTGCCCCTGTCGATGAAGGGGAAATTCCCAGTGCGTTGTATCCGTCGGCTGCGGCCCTTATTGAAGATTTAGACCGAGCCTCGGCTCAGGTTCCCAGCGATGATTCTGCTTGGAATAAATTACTCGCTCAGGTGGATGAAGGGAACCAAACCCGTGCCAGCGCCTAATGCTTCTGTTCCGTTGCCACTCAACGATTATCTCGGTAGGCCCCATGACAGGTAAAACAATCCTGCTGGGCTTTTGAAAACAGGCGATTCAAGCGCTCGATCTCACTCGGTGGGGTTCGCAATTGCTTTTCGAGTTCGGCCACATTTCCCTCGGCTTGTTGGAGCCTTTTCAAAAACTCCATGCCGTAATTTTGTGCCGCAGGGAAACGCCTGGACTCTCGATAATGTTCGAGAATTTGTAGGGCTTCATGGGCCGGTTCTATGCTGGGATGCGCGCGAGGCACTTGCCAAGCGGCCGCTTGGACCAACTTGAGCCGATCCCAATGGTGATCGATTTGCACCATGACTCGCGTCAAATCCGGCACGGGTGCGATGGAAGGAAAATCTTCAGGTGAACGGGCTAACTCCTCCGCAGTGGGTTTGACTAAATTTTTCGGCAGATGGAATAACCCCTTATAGCGGGGGTCGGTCCCCGCTTGGTCGAGCCATTGGGTCGCTGTTTGGGCATCCCATTGCGGATCGGTACACAATTGCAGGGCTGCCACCACCGCAGGCCCCCGATGTTTCCCATGATGACAATGCACATAAATCGGCGAGGGTAAAGTTTGTCGCGCCTTCACCAATTGCAATCATCGCTCGCGGGAGATGCCATCGTACCCTATGGGAAGATGAACATAACGCAAACCCTATTTCTCGGCTTTGGCAATCTCGGGAGTGGCCCCATCTACGGAAAGAATCGTTCGGATACCGAGTTCTTTCAGGCTTGCAAACGCGGCATCGCTTTCGGGGGAACTACCGCTGTAAAGATCGGCAGAAACTTGGAACAACTGATGCAAACCCTCTTTTTTCAAAGGTTTGATCTGCGTTTGAGCAAGGGAAGGGACCTTTTCGGGAGGGGGATCGGAGTGCGATTGGGATGCTCGACAACCAATCAGGCTCATCACCAGCACCAACATGAGTGGCAAACTAGCACCAGATTTCGAGTGAACAAGAAGCATCATCGGTGAAGAAATCCTTGTGGTATCCGTGAATGAATCCTTATGCTACTCTATCGAATCAGACCAGACACCATCGCACCTTACTCATTTTTCTACGTCTCTCCCAAAAATTTAATGAGAATGTGGGCTAACCGGATTGGGCTTTCTCGGGTGTGTCTTGAAAAAAAATGGTCAATTCAGACAATAGCCTCATCTTGAAACAGGTTCAAGAATTTCAATCAACTATTTATTTGAACATCAAAATGTCGAGTACGCTACAAGGTGGCCGATTAGGAATTGTGGTTGGCGGTGGCCCTGCGCCTGGGATCAACGGTGTGATTAGTTCCGTGACCATTGAAGCTATCACCAATTACGGAATGGAAGTGATTGGGTTTCAAAATGGTTTCCGCCATTTAGTGGAAGGAAGCACACAACATTGCCGGAAACTCACGATCGAAGAGGTGGCGGCAAGCTACTTACGGGGAGGCTCCATTCTGGGGACCGCCCGAACCAATCCCGCCAAAAAAGAAGAGGACATGGCCAAGGTCCTCAAAGTCTTTGCGGAATTAAAACTCGATGCTTTGGTAACGATTGGGGGAGATGATACCGCCTTTTCGGGGTCGCAAGTGGCCAAACGGGTTGGCCCCGGCTCGAACCGCGCGCCCGGCGAAAAAATCATGCGCGTTTGCCATGTGCCGAAAACGATCGACAACGATCTTCCTTTGCCTGAAGGAACGCCAACCTTCGGGTTTGAAACAGCCCGCCATTACGGCACCTTGACCACACGGGCTTTACATGCCGATGCCAAGACCACCGGACGTTGGTACATTGTGGTGAGCATGGGCCGTGCCGCTGGACATTTGGCCTTGGGGATTG
>CAZFDX010000086.1:0-16116 GCA_964518325.1 uncultured Alcaligenaceae bacterium
CGATTCTGATCGGCTTTGCTTTCGGGGCATTCCTCGAAGGTTCTGCCGGATCGGGGGCACCAGTCGCGGTTGGCGGGGCCATCTTGGTGGGCTTGGGGTTTCCTCCCCTGAGGGCCGCTGTGATTTGTTTAATCGCGAATACCTCACCGGTGGCCTATGGGGGTTTAGGAACCCCGATCGTTGTCCTCTCGCAAGTGACCGACCTTCCCGGTGAGACGATTAGCGTGATGGCGGCTCATCAACTCCCCATCCTCTCTTGTTTGATTCCTCTTTGGATGGTCAAAATGATGTGCTCATGGAAACAAACTTGGGAGGTGATGCCCGCGATTCTGGTGGGAGGGGGTTCCTTCGCCGTTTTCCAATACTTCTTTGGCACCATGCATCTTTGGATTCCGGGCCTTGAACTGTACCATGTCACCGATGTGGCCGGCGGTATTGGATCGATGGCGGTCTTAGGGGCCTTTCTACGATTGTGGAAACCGAAGAATGAATGGCATTTTGATGAGGCCGCCCGAGTCGCAGATGCTCAAATTGCACGAACCTCGCATAATCGTGAGGCAGCCGCTTTTCTCGAAGACCTCAGTAAAAACGATGGCCAACCCCTTTCGATGGGGCGCGTCATCAAAGCATGGATGCCGTTTGCGATCATGTCTATTTGTCTCATCCTCTGTGGCTTTCTTCGTAAGGCCGAAGCCAAAGCCGACGAGGCCAAAAAACTATATCCCAATGAGCCGGAAAAACATTATGTTTGGTTTGGACCTATTAAATCGAAATATCTCATAGATATTCCAACACTCCATCTCGAGGTTCAACGGGCCGAACAACTTCAAAAACCGGGTCTCCCTGAGCCGGAAAAGGAAAAGGCTCAATTCGCCTTTATTTGGGCCAGTGCCGCAGGAACGCCGGTCTTTGTTGCCTGTGTTCTCTCGGCTGTATTTTTGAGGATGAACCGTAAGCAAATTTGGGATGTTTTGAGAAAAACCACTCACCAAATGAAAGTACCCATTCCAACGATTGCTTGTATGATGGGATTATCTTTTGTGACGCGATATTCTGGGATCGATGCGACTTTGGGAATCGCCTTCGCGGGGACCGGTGTTTTCTACCCGTTCTTTGCTGCCATGCTGGGTTGGTTGGGTGTGTTCTTGACCGGAACCGATGCAGGGAGTAATGCCCTTTTTGGCAGTTTGCAAAAAATCACTGCAACGGCAGTTTACCGCGATCATACGGCCGCTTTTGCTCCTTTGACTGAAACGCAAGCCCAAATCCTCATTTGCACTGCCAATAGTACAGGGGGTGTGATGGGCAAGATGATTGATGCCCAAAGTATTTGTGTGGCGACGGCAGGGACAAATCAGGTCGGGCGGGAAGCCGATATTTTCAAAGCCGTCTTTTGGCATTCTGTTGTGTTAGCAGCGATTATTGGGTTGCTCACACTGGCACAAGCCTACCTTTATCCGTTTAAGGAAATGGTTCCGAAGAAGATCGGTAACGAGTACGTCGTTCCGGTAGAAATATCGAAGTGATGTGTTCAGCTGAGACGATTAACCCATTGAAATCTCGAAGTGATGTGGCCTATTGACAAGGTCTAGAGAATGACGAAATGACCCGCGCTGAGGTCCATCCATCGGATGATTGAACGATGATCTTATCCTACCACTGATCGGCTTTTATCAACGCTTCAAAGGCTTTTTTCTCCTCTGTGGGGTTACACTCGACACCCACCCAACCGGTGTACTTCAAGGCGGCCAGTTCTTTCAGAACGCGCGGATAATAAATCTCACCGGTGCCGGGTTCATTTCGTCCGGGATGATCTGCAATCTGGACATACCCTATGGCATCTGCCTTAAAGCCCTCTCGAAGGTGACCGCACAAATCCCCTTCGGTAATGTGCATATGATAAAGGTCCCAATTAATCTTGACGAATTTGGAATTGACCGCCTTGATGATTTTGATGGCAGGCTCGGAACCATAAAGGCAGTGCCCTTTATGATCGACTCGGATGTTCATCGGTTCGAGGATGAGCATGACACCGGCTTTCTCGGCAACGGGGGCCGCCGCCTTCAGCGCTTCAATCACGGTTTCATGCATTTTTTCTTGCGAGACACCTGGAATATCATTGCCTGCAACAACGGTCATCATTTGGCAGTTCAATTTCTTGGCCGCTTCGCAGGAGGCACCAATTTCATCCACCACCTTTTGTTTGTTTTTCGGATCATTCATTCCAGGGGTAAAACCCCATGCGGTGAATTGTGTGATAGTGAGTTTTTTTTCCGCACAAGTATCAGCCACCTGAGCAAGGTCTTTTCCACGCCAAGGCCAAAATTCCACCGCATTAAAGCCAATCTCCGCAGCGGCTTTCAATCGGTCAATGAAGGGGAGTTTTCTCCACCACATTTCCACATTGACGGCAAACTTGGTCTTGAATTTAGGTTTTTCCTCAGCGCTAGAAGTCCCAAGCCCTAGGAAAACTGGAGTGGCCGCAGCTGTTGCCAGAAAATCGCGTCGTGTTGACATAATGATTCAAGGGTAGAGGTCAAAAATCGGACGAGAATGAGATTGTATCAATTGGACTCGTCTGGGTCGAACGATTGGAGGAATTGACCTTTGGGTTTGTGCAAAATAGAAACGATGCCGACCTAACGAAGTGCTTTGACCGCTTCACTAAATGAATTGGAATCGAAGGTCACTCCGAAGGGAATCCGAGGGTCATTTACTTGGCTTTGGCACCAGCACCAAGAGCCAAAGCGAATATTCCCCCCCAAAACACAAAGTAAGCACAAATGGCTAAAAGTTCGAGAATCCCCAGAATCATGCCTACAATCCCCAGAATAAATCCCACCTTGGTATTGCCTTCTCCAGAGCGATCCATTTTTTTGGCTTTCATCGCCGCGAGGTCTTTTTTGCCCATCATTAACGCAGGGATCCCGAAACCGATTGGAATAACGCTAAGACAAAACAGACTGGAAACAAGACTCACAATCCCAAACGTCAAGACCATGCCACCACGATGGGGAGCTAATCTCCGACGAGATGGATAATCGTCATCGTCTTCGGAATCTTGATATTCCTCATCATCCTCTCGGATTTTTTCGAGACGATTTGCGACTAGGTCGAATTTCTTCTTCTTCCTCTTCTTCCTCGTCTCGTTTGAATTGGCTTCGGACTTTTTTATCGAAGCCCGCAAAAGCATTCCCTTCGTCCGCTACCTCTTCCTCAGGGGGTTCCTCTTGTTTCATCTTTTTCTTGAGGCTGGCTTTATCGAAGCCTGCAAAGGCTTGCTCACCTTGCGGTTCTTCCGTTGAAGTCTCGGGTTGAGGGGTTGCTTTAGCCTCGGGTGCTTTATTCTCAACGACAGGAAATAGTCCCTTCAAATTCTTCGCGGGTGTCCACTCAGGCATCCCTTCTTTCCAAACAAGGTCTTGCGGTTTTAGGCTGCCCGAGGTGGCAAGTTGCTTCAGTTCCGCAGCACTTACCGGCCCTTGTTGGTTGCCGTCCACTGTGTAGTACCAAATCTTGCTCATTTGAATTCTCTGAGGTGTGGCTTATTCTTCTTCGGATGACTTTTTTTTCTTATTTTCTTGCTCAATGTATTCACGAAACTGGCTCATCTGATACGAGATGAACATAAATGCATGATGCAGGGCGAGGTAAGTTTCATCCTCGGGATCATCGGCATAATCTTTACGAAGGGCATATAACTTCGCGAGTAATTGGTCGGCATTCATGGTGTTAAATCACTCAAAAAGATTCGATTTCTTATCAAGATATGGTCAGAATCAAAAGTGTCATCGTGTTTCGTTCAATTCTCGTAACTCTTTAGGAGTCAGGGGATTGAGGTAGGCCTTTGACCGAGCAATCGCCCACATCTTTTCCGCTTGGGCCGATTCCCCGAGAACCGAATAACATTTCGAGAGGTACCAAGCTCCCACAGCGTCATCGGGTTGTAACTCACGAGCCTGCTTTAACTCTTTGATTGCCTTGAACACTAGGGATTCACTCTGCTCATTTGGTTGACCTTCGATCTCAATCATCTTTTGAGCGAGAAGACACAGACCGATGCCCCGATTCAAATGTTCCGAGTACAAATCTCCCTTCTCACTGGCGATTTCTACCAAATAGGTATGGCATCTTACGAGCAAAGCCTGATTGACCACTTTGGCCTCTTGGGCGTCTGCGATCGTCTGCAAGAACTCTTGTTTTGCTGATAAGGTATCTCCATTTCGGAAATAAATCTCGGCCAATTGATACCGAAACAGGAATTGCTTGGGGAATTTCTGTAAATGGCGACGAAATTCCCTTGCTGCGGTGAGATCGTCCCCACTCGCGAGAGCATCCGCTGCAGCACTGAGGGCATCCCCATTTTCAGGAGATCGACTAATCGGTTTCGCTTCCAACTGAGTGGAACGCTTCGTATCGGAATCTTGAATCGAACCTGCTAAGGGAGCTTCTTTGGTGGTGCGTTTTTCACCTCGCAAATCCGCCGAAGGTGCCTCGTTGGTTGTACGTTTTTCACTACCCGATACATCAGAAGGTTTTTGATTCGTGGGCCTTTCACTCGTGGAGGAGGGATAATTCGATTGATGATCCGGTGCAGTGGTTGGAATAGGTTCGTTCCTGTGAAGGATCGAGCATCCTGTCACAGCACAAAATAAGAGACTCGGGAGAAAGAAGCGTTTCACGTCGATTTTCCAAAGGAGATAAAAGGCAAACGACGTGAGAATTTATCGAGTTCAGATAATTCGAGAGTTGAGATAAACGAGAAAACCTAGCGAAATGCCGAGCTAATTTAGCTAAGATGGAATAGCGGTCGATACGGGGTTTAGGTTAACTTCAACATTTTGGGTAAGTACCATAAAAGGGGTAATATAAGCGACCAAAAACAAATGGGTATGAGTGCTAATCCGCTGACGGTGGAGGTCGCACCGTAGTGCATCTGATCGAAGATGATTTGCACAAAGGTTTGTTGGCCGGGCACTTGAACTAATTTACTGGTGGAAAGCTCACTCATCGATAAAGCTGTCCCTAGCAATAAACAAAGCAGAGGAGGGGACTTCAGAATAGGCAAATCGATATGCCGAAAGAAAGCCCAGCGACTGAAGTCGAGCAATTTCCCCGCGGTTGTCAATTCGATCGATAGATTGCGAGGAACTAAGTAAAGGTAACCGAGAATTGGTGGAAACACCTTAAGCATCTGGGCATAAATCGTCGGTAGGGGGGTGGGTATCTCATACAGAAAAACTCGGATTGGTCCCCGAGTGCCGAAGAAAAATTCCTCCGTATCCATTCCCCATTCAATAGCTCCTTTAAGACCGACCCCTAGGATCGGTGAGGGTAAACTCCACAGAAAGGCACAACTCAAAAAGATCACCATTTGAAAAAGGCGATGAGAGTTTATCGCTAAACAGACCCCGAGGGCAAAAAAGGTCGTTAGAAGACCGACTAATAACGAAGTCATCAACGAGGCCAAGAATCGATCGGAATGAAGTCGAAAGATCCGACCCATTTCTTGAAAAAATCCACCGATCGAAAAACCCCGAGGGGTTTCCCCCCCCCCTGTGAGATGGATGAGTTTCGCCAAAGGTAAGCCAAAAAAAAAGAGGACCATGAAGAAAGTCAATCCACAAGCGAGGAATTGAAAACGGCCCCAGCCAAATAGGGGGTTCCCCATCGATTGACCAACTCGATTGAGAACCGTTTGATTCCAGTAACGGATATAAACCATCAAGCCCAACGATATGAACACACAGGCAGGTAAACTCACTTGAACCGCGCGGTTCAAACCCAGATAATCACTCGCCACGAATTGCGTATAGACCTCTTCGGCAAAGGTCCTGACGAGCATTAGGTCCGTTATCGTGATTTCGCCGAATGCAGTAATACCCACATGAAAAAGCACCATGAGGAAACTGGGCAAGACCCAATGCAGTGAAATTCTTAATATCGTTTGAGTAATAGACGTGAATAATAAGGCTTCCTCCTCGATGGAACGGGGCACAAACTTCCAAGCCAGCCCCGTCAGACACACAACCCAAGGCAGGGCTGCCATCGCTTGAATCCACGCGGCCGAGATCAACCCTTGATCCCAACGGCTTTTTGTTTCGCTCAAAAGACCCTGCCAAGCAATGGCGTAGGTTGGTAGAGGAATAAACAACCCAAGCAAAAAACAGTATAAAAAAAACTTCCTCCCCCAAAGATTGGTCCGGAATAAAATCCAAGCTAACCCCAAGCCGATCGGGCCACAGAAAAGCCAGACCAATCCCACATATTCCAGACTCGTTCGAGCTAAACCGAAAATGCGATGGGTTTCATTCCAGATATTTTCGGCAGGAAAAAGTTTACCAAATAGCACAAGCAAAGGGGTTAGGAATAGAATTCCCCACAGAGCAAGAAAACAAAATCGAACAAAATGACTCATGGCATGGTGAGTATTGTAGTTTGTTCTGGATGATCTGACTCGAAAAGCTGTCCATGAATTGGTTTCGTTTACCTTTTCGACTTCATCAAAGGGGGGTGCTGGGAATCAATCGGCGCAATGCCGATGCCTTGCTTCCCCATAATCCCCGTAGTTTATTTCCCATCGTCGATAATAAGAAACTACTTCATGATCTATGCCAACGCCTGAATATCCCCACTCCTCAGATTTACGATTGTTTGGTTTATCAAGGTGAGATTCATCAGTTCCTCAGTCGCCTTGTTCACAAGAAAGAGTGCGTGTTGAAACCCGCTCTGGGTTCAGGCGGCCGAGGTGTGATCCTGATTCGATTCACTTCCCAAGGAGAATGCCTTGGTGCCAATGGAGTTCCCCTGCCAGTAGAGGAACTGCGCAAATATCTGGCCGACGGGATTTCGGGTGCGTTCTCTCTGGGTGGTAGAACCGACCAAATTCTTGCTCAAGAACGAATTGGTTTACATTCCTCTTTCCATCCGATCGTCCCTGAAGGGATTCCGGACCTTCGGATCATCCTCTATCGGGGAGTACCCGCCATGGCGATGCTACGGCTGCCAACGAGGGCATCGAAGGGGAGGGCCAACCTTCATCAAGGGGGATTAGGATTAGGTGTCGATCTCCAAACAGGGATCACCTTCCAAGCGATCTCAGATCGATACCCTCGCAGGCATCATCCCGATACGAATGCTCCCTTGTTAGGAATTGTCGTACCCGACTGGCAGAAGGTTTTATCGATCTCCTCGCAGGTTGCCCGTGCTTTGGGCCTTGGTTTGTTAGGGATCGATATTGTCTTTGATCCCACACGGGGCCCCCTTCTGCTTGAGGCCAACGCTCGACCGGGCTTGAACATTCAGATTGCAAATGATGCAGGGCTTTACTCGCGGTTTCAGGAAATTGATTCCTTTCTGGATGGTTGAGAATTTTTCAGCGATCTCGTTCTAGGTAGTGGAAGATTTTCCAGCTATGCCGTTCTGGGTAGGGGAGGATTTTGGTTTGATTCCTCTCTTGGTGATGAGTGGAGGACTGAGAAATTTTGTCTTATGCTCCGATTCTTCGACGAGAATTCGATAAATTATTTCTATCCCTTGAGCGAATCATCATGCCAGAAACCAAACCCCTTCTCGATCCCGAATTGATCGCAAGGTTAGAACGACTTGAGATCGTCTCCAAGAAAATTTTTGTCGGCAAAACAAAAGGCGAAAGAAGAAGTAAACGGAAAGGTCAATCGGTTGAATTTGCTGACTTTCGGCCCTATTCGATTGGTGACGATCTCCGATTTCTAGATTGGAATTTGTTTGCTCGTTTGGATCGCCTTTTCCTGCGTCTTTTCTACGAAGAGGAAGATTTGCATGTCCATATTCTTCTCGATCATTCTTTGTCGATGAATTACGGTAATCCCAGTAAACTCCATTATGCCAAGCAGGTGGCGGCAGCCCTTGGGTTTATCGGGTTGATTAATATGGATCGGGTAACCCTTTCATGTTTCCATGAAACGCTCACTCAAAGCAGTGGTGCACTGCGCGGCCGTCGAAGTTTCTTCAAACTTCTTCAATTTCTTGAAGGTGTTCAACCTTCGGGAGAAAGTAACCTGACACAAGCTCTAAAAACTTTCTCCATGAAGACCAAAAGTCAGGGAGTCACACTCGTGATTAGCGACTTCATGGATAAGGGGGGATACGAAGAGGGGTTGCGGTATCTTCTGGCTCGCAACATGGATATTTATGTCATTCAGGTTCTCTCGAAAGAAGAAATTGAGCCGAATCTGGTGGGCGATCTGCGACTCACGGATATGGAGGATGGTGACGAAACCGAAATCACTATCTCGGCACCATTGTTGAAACGCTACAAAGAAACACTCAACCAATTTCGCGGAAAATTGAGTGAGTTTTGCTCGCGTCGAGGTATCTCCTATCTATTCACAAATAACCAAGTTTCCTTTGAGAAGTTAGTCTTGAGTTATCTCATGAGACGAGGCTTGCTGCGTTGAATTTTCTGCAGGGTTTATTCTTGAGTTATCTTGCGAGGGCGGGGCTTGCTGCGTTGAATTCTCCTCGGTATGATGATGCGGCTTTTCTGGAGGGGGCGTCTTTTTGTTGTTCTGGTTCCAAGGCATTTTGGCAATGAGATTCGTTAACGGGGTGGCATCACTCAACGTCGAAAAATAAACGATCCCTGCCATGATGAACGAGGTAATCCCTAAAAATCCGCGATGAATAAAAGCGGCCAATAGGGTGAAAATAAGAATCAACGACCAGACCAGAAACCCACATTGAAACTCGGGATGGGACCAAATACTCCTCTTTCGATAGGTCGGAAGGCCTTGGTTTTCCCATGCTTTCAAACCCCCTTCGACATAGAGAATTTCCCGATTTTGGGTGTGGAAAAGGCTGCCATAAGTTTCGACAATGCGACGGCCAACCGAACCATCTTTACACAGGATATACAGGGTTTCTGATGGCGCGATTTCCATCGCCAGTGTTTCGACGGTCGCCCGATAAAGGGGGATATTCTTCGTTTTCTTAGCACGCCATTTTTGAAAAGCATTGGGAAATCTTACATCCACAATACATACCGGCTTGGTTCGAGAAATCGCAAAGAGTTCTTCCGGACGGATTGATTTGACAATGCCTTGGGGCATGATTTAGCTTTCCATCAACAGACGAATTGGGTCCGAGAAAAGTTGAACTAAGCGGTTGGTAAATCGGGCACCATCGGCCCCATCGATGATGCGGTGATCGTAAGTCAGAGACAAAGGCATCATGAGTCGAGGGACAAATTGGTTATCTCGGTAAACGGGTTGGATGCTCGATTTAGAAAGGCCCAAGATTGCGACCTCAGGATAATTGATAATGGGAGAGAAAGCGGTTCCGCCGATGCCTCCTAAGTTGGTCAGGGTAAAGCTCCCGCCCCGCATTTCATCGATGGTGAGTTTCCCTGCTCGGGCCTTTTCCGCTAAGGTGGTGATTTCGGTGGCAATATCTCGGATGCTCTTTTTGTCGGCTTCTCGAATCACCGGAACCACAAGGCCTTTCTCGGTATCAACTGCAATCCCAATGTTATAGTACTGCTTGACAACCACTTCCCCCGAAACCATATCCAGAGAAGAGTTAAACAGCGGGAATTCTTTCAGAGCGGCAACAATCGCTTTTACCGCTAAAACGGTCATGGTGATTTTGGGAGCACCTTTGGGGAGATTCTCCACAATTCGTTTCCGGCCGGCTTCGAGTTCGGTAATGTCCGCGAGGTCGTGTTGAGTGACGGCAGGAGCGGTATTCCAAGCAATCGAAAGATTCTCCGCAATTTTCTTACGGAGATTCGAGAGAGGACGCTTCTCGATAGGACCATACTTGGAGAAATCGGGAAGGGGAGAGGTCACACCCACGACATTGAGGCCATTCGTTGACGGGGCGGCGGGAGTTCCCACGGGTTCGGCCATCCTTTTGCGGATGTGAGCTTTCACATCGTCCGGGGTGACTCTTCCCCCGCGACCCGTTGCCAGAACTTCATGGAGCGAAACATTATGTTCTCGGGCATAACGACGGGTGGCCGGACTGGCAGGAACGGGGCCAGTTGTGTTAATCACACCGACGGAGGTAGAGGGAGCGCTTCCAACTTTCTCTGCAATCGTTTTGGTCTCGACCATGGGTTGACTCCCCAGCGAGGACGATCCCGCTGATCCTCCGGTTCTCGATGATCCTTCGGTTTTCGCTGAGGTAGGAGCAGATGTGGGACTTACGATCGATGAACCTACCAAAGTCGCCAGTGTCGCACCAATTTTGACTTTATCCCCAACTTTCACCGCCAGCGATTCAATCGTCCCATCTGCGGTCGATTCAACGGGCATGGCTGCCTTGTCGGTCTCTACGGTGAACAATTCTTGGCCGGTCTTCACAACATCCCCGACCTTGACTGCTATGGCAGTGATGGTCGCGGACTCGATCCCTTCACCTAATTCAGGTAATTTTACGGTCACCTTTTGAGGAGCGGAACTTTGTGAAATAGTCTGGGGACTAGAACTTTGTGGAACAGTTGCGGCCGGTGGGGTAGGGGCCGAGGAGTGAGTTTGAGTGCGAGGAGGAAGCGGAGGAGGCACACTTGAAGAAGGTTGATTGGCGGGGGCATTCGGAGCAGGGGACGCATCCGAACTGGTATAAGTCAAGAGGGTGGCACCGACTTTGACCTTTTGACCTTTCTGCACTTTGATTTCGGAAATCGTCATTGCCGAAGGGGCATCGATCGGCATATTGGCTTTGTCTGTTTCAACCTCGATCAGAGTTTCACCAGAGGTGACTTTCTGGCCTACTTTAACAGCAATGTTAGTAACGGTTGCATCGGCGATCCCCTCGCCAAGTTCTGGTAGCCGAAATTCCATACACTCCTCTACGAAGGCATTAAAGACCATTTTTATTTGGTGTATCGAATTAGAAGGGATTTGTCCGCAATGTGCAGCTTATTTCTTGAGGGCGTCTACAGTCTACAAGAAAGGTATCTGCAAGGAAAGGGTTATTTTTTGAGGGCATCAACAGTAAAGGTATCTTCGGGTAAATCAGGATTTAAGACGAGGTTCTTGAAAAAGTAGGAGCCAATTAGATTTTCACCTGCATAGAGAATGCTGCCAATTTGCAATTTTGTTTCGACGTCGAAATATAAAATGATGAGGGTCTGACCATCTTCTTCCGGCTGTACGGAAGTCCGACGAATTGTGTAACATTTTTTGCCGTCAAGTTCAGGGACTTCGAGAATCCCTAGATACTCCGGTTTGAACTCCCCACGAGCTTGGACGGCCTTCCATGCTTTATGAACTCTCATGGTGCCGTTGTAGATTCCGAATTCGGTAATCGGGAACCGTGAGGTCTCCATCACTTCGGGATCGTTCACGTTTCGTTTGGCCACGGGCACAAATTTTCGAGCGAGCGGATTAGCGGGAACCACATTCAATTTCCCATCGTGTTCATTCTCAACGTATAGGGTGGCTTCAGCTCGCCCCTTCCCTTCAAGCCAACGCATGGTCACGGCAAAGGGTTGCGTGATTTCTAGATTCTCATCCGATTTATGTTCTTGGAATTGGCAATAGATAACTTCACGATCTCGCAGTTGGCCTTTAATACACTCTTGTTTGACAAGGTTACAGGTATATTTGTTTACCGTGGCTTTATAAATCCTGAGAGATTCCGCGATCGCTTCTAGGGGGTCTTCCTTGCAAAGGTCTTCAAAAGTTTTGGGTTGAGTTTGAACCTTGGCTTCTGGAGCATCGACGTTCTGCACCCCAAGAATGACAGGGTCACCAATAAACCAGCGAGCAGGTGCGTAGACCAAGAAAACAAGCAGTAAAATCCCTGCCCCGAAAGAAGGGAGGAGGAATCGAAACAGGAATCTTTGATTCACGATGACCTCGGTAAATGGGGAGGTTTGGGTCAATAGGTTTGGGTATATTATAACTGTTTCATCGACCAGTTGCTACGTTCACTTCAGCTTCCTGAGAGAAAATCCGATAAGGTTTTTGAGTTCCCTTCGACCCATTGGAGAACTGCGTGCGTTTGTTCTATCTGCTTCCGATGTGTCTTTTCGTTGTGACGAATCAATCCCTGTTTGCGCAAGGCCTCACTACGCAGGAGCTGCCAGCCCAACCGGTGAGCGATTCCTTAACGAACTCACCCATATTTCTTTCCAGTCACCATCATCATAAATCCCTTCCATTAGGTAATGATTCATCGCGGTCCAGCACAAGCCCAACTTTCACGAAAGAGAATGATTGTCCGCCCTCTTCCGAGAGAGGCTACAGGTACCTACCTGAGCAGAATCCCGAGGCTATTCCCGATCAAAAAATTATCTACATGGACCCTCCCAGCACCTTTATTCCTCAGTTGTGGTACTCTGCGGAGTATTGGTGGTTATTCATGAGAGATTTTGGGGGCGTCCAAAGAGATAACGGTAATGGTCTGAGAACGGTGGTGGCCTTGTGGTTGGACGATGATCGTAAAAATGGCCTTGGATTGGAGCTGGATTACATTCGTGATACCGGAGCGCAAGGACTTATCTCAGCACCGTTGGATATGTTCTCCATCTTTCCCTACTATCGCAGAATGATTACAGCCCGAGAGACTTTTCAATCGGAATTTGTCCTCGGCTACCGATATTTGAATCTGACCGAAAAAAGAATCGATCCAACTCTTGGGTTAAATTATCGTGCCGATAACGATTTCCATTTGCTTCAAGGGGGTCTTTACACGAAATTCATCTTTGAAAAATGGTTTCTCCTGTCCACAACGAATTGGGCCATCGGCTATCTCAATTATTCTCAGAATTTTAACGGCAGCCGACTCGGTGGGAATGGTTTTCGATGGTTGAGTGATTCCAATACCATGTTGGGGTATAAAATAAATAAATCCTTTGGGGTGACCGTTGGTTATCAAATGATTACGATTCAACAAATTGCCCGAATCGATTTGTTCGGAGAAAAGGCCAACTTGATGCTTCACGGGATAACTTTTGGAGTGTATGGTCAGTACTAAGGATCGACAGCCTTGAATTTTAATCCAGTAATGGCATCCATCGTCATTAGCCTAGGCGGTGGAATCGGAGCCGTGACCCGTTTTTGGGTCTCTCATGTTATTAAGCACCATTTGGGGAAAGACCCCTTGTGGGCCACTTTGACCGTCAACATTACCGGAAGTTTTCTTCTGGGGGCTGTGGCAGGCTATTTCAAAGATCGTGCTAGCCTTCCGTTTTTCTTTTTTGGAACGGGTATTTGTGGTGGATATACCACCTTTTCTACCTTCTCTTTGGAATTAACCGAAGCCCTGAAAGCAAATCGACATTGGGATGCCTTTTTTTACCTAACTGCTTCTCTAATAGGGGGATTTGTAGGCTTTGTCTTAGCTTGGATAGCATTTTCTTCACAAAAATCATAAAAAATAAAGGAAACCTATTCTCTCGGCTGAAAAATCTGATGCTTGTGGGAACTTCTTGGGATATTCCCACGTCATAAGGTTACAACAGCGATAGACCCCAGTACTTTCGAGTCTGGGCCAGCCGTTTATGGATATTTTAACGTGAATGCGGATGATCGCCGTTGTATCTCCGAAGTGCTCAATGGAAGAACGGAAGCATTCGGGTTTTTGGTCAAAAAATACCAAGACCGGCTCTACAATGCGATCCTTCGCGTGGTTGATAATCGAGAAGATGCCCTCGATGTGGTCCAAGAGTCATTCATTCATGCTTACCAAAGCCTGAATAGTTTCAAAGGAGATGCGGAGTTTTTTACTTGGCTATACCGGATTGCATTTAATGCTGCCATTAGCCAAAAGAGAAAACGTAAAGTCCAACTGAGTTTGGACTTACCAGCGAATGAAAATGGGCGCTCTCAGGAACCGGAGGATCAATCCACCCTGAATCAACCCAGCGATCGGATCGAGCAAGAGGAATCGGATCAGCGGATTCACTTGGCTTTATCTCGGTTAGCCCCAGAACATCGGGCCGTCTTAATTTTGAAAGATTTGGAAGGCCATCGATACGAGGAAATTGCAGAGATTTTAGATATACCAATTGGAACGGTGCGGAGTCGAATCCATCGTGCCCGAGTCGAACTCCGTGAGATTATTGAAGCTCTAGAGAACACCTAGAGAACAAAAGTAACTTTAAGGTTGAAATCGTTTTGGTTGGGGGATATACCCCCCCCTAGTTAAGGAGCAGAATTCAGCACGGTTTTCCTTGAAACCCGTAAAGCGAATCGGAAATTTATGACACCCAAAGAACGCGAGCTACTGACTCTTGCCATTGATGGAGAACTCTCTGCCACGGAGGCCCGTCAAGCTCGTCGTCTGGTTCAAAACTCACCAGAAGCAAAGGCATTTTATTTGGCCCTGAAGAAAGATTCCGCCTTGCTCCGCCGGTTGAAAACCACCAAATGTCCCGTCGATCTTTCAGCGTCGGTCATCCAACAAATTACCGATAATTCCATCACCCCGATTCCTGCCCCTCCCACACACAAACGCCGTCCCCGCGTGTGGTATCCTTTGGCCTTAGCGGCTTCGGTTCTCCTCTTTATTACTGGGGTTTCGACGTTTATTTTTGATCAAAGTCGCACGAAAGAAGCAGGTCAGGGCGAGGCGATTCTCGCGAAAAATTCAAGCACGATCTCGCGATCTTCCACGAAACCTACTCAGCCAACCCATGATCTTTCGATCCCCGAAGATATTGTGAAACTTCTGCCCCCGACGGATGCTCACCCCACGATTCCCGAGAGAGGAGTGGTCGTCGATCAGCCGACTCAACCCCCAGCGGTTGAAGTTCTAGCAATCCAACCCCGAGAGTTGAAGGATCATCCTCTGACCTCTCCTGTTGGACCGGAAATCCCCGATATTATTCCGGTTGGATTGGATCGATTGAAACTTACGAAATTCTTTGAAGCGTCTCAATTACTCAAAGATTCCGAGCGAGCTAAACTCCTTGAAGAAATCAAGCGAGACAAGATCGTTCGGCTCGATTTGTTTGCTCATTCCACCACGAAAGGTTTGGACCTTTTGCAGAATGTTTTGAAATCACAAGGCGTATCTTTGATGATGGATTCCTTCGCTCAGGACCGGCTCAAAAAGAATCAAGCCACCGATATTCTGATTTACACGGAATCACTCACGGCCGAACAGATTCATAACCTGATCCTGAATATGGTCAAAGTGGATTCTCTAAACTCGACGACGAATTTGGATACCTTGGTGATAGCCCCCTTCCAGAAAGTGGACCTCGATAAACTGTGTCAATCTCTTGGAGTTTCATCATCTCAGTTGAACCTACAGCCCACCAAAGGCGGAACGAAACCTTCAACTCCATTGGGTCTGGAACAGGGGACCGCGAACTCCATAGCCCATGCTCTTTCCAAATCGCCGAGCAATAAGGCAGAATCGGTTGCCATTGGTGTGAGTTATTCGCCCATTAATTCGAACGCCAGATCATCAAAAGAGATTGCGGCCTATTTTGATAAACGAGGCGAGAGAAAAGCGGATCATCAACCCTTGATGCTTGTCATCCGCGCGACCCCCTAAATTCTCCTGCCGTTTGCATATCAATTCGTTCTTTCCTACTGATTCCTCCACCTTTGTTCATCGCGTTCCAATCGTTCAATTCTGAGCATCGTTTCGGTGTTCGTAACTCAGTAGTAACAAAGCCCTTGTTCTGCATGCTTGGTCAATCCTCAGCATAAACCATTTCGTTTATACTAACAGAAGCAGATCACCCTTCTCTCTGAGGTGTTGTATGTATCGAAATATCTTAGCCTGTTTATGCGCGCTTTTCCTTGCCAGTTTTGCCGATGCGCGTGGACTTCTTATTCCTGAAGAAAAGACACTTCCTCCCTTGGCGATGGTGTACCATCGGGTTGATATTAAGATCGAAGATCAAGTTGCGGTGACAACGGTAGAACAATCATTCCGCAATCATACCGATCGCCAACTTGAAGCAACATACATTTTCCCGATTCCCAAAGGAGCTAGTGTGGACAAATTTACCATGTGGGTTGATGGGAAGGAGCAGGGCGGGGAATTGCTCGATTCCAAACAGGCCAGCAAAATTTACACCGATATTGTACGGCGTACTCAAGACCCCGGTTTGTTAGAATATCTGGGAAATGGGATGATGCGTCTTCGGGTTTTTCCTGTTCTTCCCAAGTC
>CAZFDX010000087.1:0-2705 GCA_964518325.1 uncultured Alcaligenaceae bacterium
CCTTGGCGCATCCCCCCCCCAAACAGTTTGCGGATGCGTTTGGCCTTGGCGATGAACTCTTTGCTTCCCGCAAGGGCCGACCCCACGGGTGCCCCCATCCCTTTGCTAAAGCAGACCGACACACTATCGAACGGAGCGGCCCACTCCTTCAGCGGGATTCCCGTGGCAATCGCAGCGTTCCATAATCGGGCACCATCCAAATGCGTGACCAACCCATTCTGATGTGCCCATTGGCAGACCTCTTGAATGATGGGAAGCGGATAAACTCTTCCCCCCCCCCGATTGTGGGTGTTCTCTAAACACAACAATCGAGTTCGGACATAGTGATCGTTGCCAGGGCGAATCTTATCGTGCAATTGTTCTAGTGTCAAAACACCGTAATCCCCCGGAATGGTTCGGGCGGTAACCCCCGAAAGAGCCGCCGGCCCTCCAGCCTCCCACACATAGATATGACAGGTCGATTCGCAAAGCATTTCGTCGCCCGGCATGGTATGGGCTTTGACGCAAATTTGGTTCGACATGGTCCCCGAAGGAACGAACAGCGAGGCCTCTTTACCTAGTAATTGGGCTAAACGCTCTTGGAGTTTGTTAATGGTCGGGTCTTCGTTGAAAACATCATCCCCGACCTCGGCATTAGCCATCGCGGCCCGCATCCCTGCCGTGGGACGGGTTGCGGTATCACTTCGCAAATCAATAAAATTCATGACGACTCGATTCGGGTAAACAAAAAAGGAACTATTCTGTTTTTTTATTATCAAATACCCAAATCGACTTCTTATCGGGGTCGGCAGGATTGGGAATCTTCCGGAAAAAAAGTTTCCGATCGGGCAGGTCTTTCAAAATGGCCGTTGCCGTTTCTCCTGCATCTAAAAACTCCCCTTCCGAGAGGAATTTTCGCAAATCTTTCAACGCTTCCGGATCATCCTGTAGTTTTTTTTGGATCGCAAGGACCATTGCTTCTCGACCCAATCGGGCGGCTCGGGCCTGCACCTGATCTTGTCGCACCCGACGGGCTGCCTCTTGCCGAATATCCGACAAGCCTGACGGAATCGGAGCAATTTCACCTTCGGCGATTTTCAAATAATAATCGCTCGTCTGTTTGAGGCGTTCGTTGATGGTCAACGGATCGATCAAATAATTGATTAAATAATCAAGCCGGTTTCTTTCGATCGCTAACAGCACACTGGCCAAACATTCCTTGGGGGTTGCTTGTTTATAAAGATCGGGATTGAAAAGGACTCCATTTCGCAACACGGGTTCCGTCGATTGGCCCCACGATTGTTGCACGAACATAAGAAAAAGGCCCAACAGGAGTATTCGAGAAACCATGCTACCACCCCATAATTTCGTTATTCATGACGGTATTTGAAAGGATTTGGCCATGCAAGTTTATTTTACTCGGACCACTCGATTTGTCCGGCAGCCACTTGGAACAATCGGCACGATCAAGAAGGGTACTACAACTAGACTCAATAGAAAGGGAACAGCGCGTTCTTTGCGATGTGTTCCTTTTTGAGTGATATTTAGAGATTCAACGCTCCTCGAATCAATTCTGATAACATCGCGACGGGTTGTTTGGCCACCTGCGTAATATGGGAATGATCCAGCGGCCCCGTGCCTAATCCCGCTGCCTTGTTGGTCACGCAGGACACCGCGACGACCTCGCCACCCAACTCGCGAAATCGCATTGCTTCTTTGGCTGTGGACATCCCGACTAAATCGCACCCCATGCGGGCCAAAGCTCGTATTTCTGCGGGGGTCTCGTAACTTGGACCGGTCACCGCTGCATACAAACCTTGCGAGAGCGATTTTCCCTGTTGCTTCATCCATTGAATGAGTCCAGCCGAGAGCGTTTGAGAATATCCCTCCCAAGCGGTCGTTCGAGAATTCCACGACCCTAACGACTGAAGAAAAAAATGCCCCCGTAGCAGAACCAAATCTCCGACGGCATCGCGTGGGTTCAAGCCCCCTGCGGCATTGGTGAGCAATAATCGTTTCACATGCCATTCCGAGAACAATTCGACCATCCGCAAGATTTTTTCCCAAGAATGCCCTTCGTAATAATGCAGGCGCCCCCGAGAAACCAGCAAAGCAATCCCGTCGAGCGTGCCAAAACAAATCTTCCCCGTGTGACCTTGAACCGAAGGCTCCGCGAAATGAGGGATCGCCTGAAAAGGTAATTCCGAGCGCGTCTCAAAACCCAAAGGGGCTTCCCCTAAACCTGACCCCAGTACGACAGCCCAACTAGGTCGGGCTTTCCGCACCTGTGAAACGAATGCCTCGAACAAATCCATGATGAAACCTCTTTGATCGAGATTTTACGAACCCTGTGAAGATGAGTCGTTAATGCGAAACGGTGAAGAATACAGAATTGGGGAAAACGTCGCGATGACATTCAAATTTTACCTGTTTTTTCCGGATTCTCCAGCTGTTACGAACCCCAGTGCGATTTCAAAAATTCCTCTTGCATGGATTGAAATGACTCATTATCGGGAGCAGAAAGCCAGAGAGTGCGACCGTTGCCGTCGGGGGATGTTGCATAGGGTTGTCTCTCATATTGGGGGAATAACAAATATGGGGTTATTGACATGGACCCTTCTTGGAACGATGAGCTTACCCACACAAGTTCCAGAGGATGTGGTTGTTTGGCAAAAGCCAACGGTACAATTACCAATTGAATATGCCCGAGATAAAAAGGATACCAT
>CAZFDX010000088.1:0-5014 GCA_964518325.1 uncultured Alcaligenaceae bacterium
CTCCTTCGCTGGGGCAACAGTTTACCACCCACCCCAAACGGGCATGGGCAATTCGGGGAGGGCCTCGACATCGGCGAGCTACTTCCAAGGCAGCTGCATCCGTAATGCCAACTTCAAGTTTCTTGGCGTTGACGCGCACAATTTGCGCCAACTCTTCGACGGAATAAAAGTCGGGATGCTCATGCATTTTGAAACGATCTCGAATGGGTCCGGAAAGCATCCCTGAACGAGTGGTGGCACCAATCAAGGTGAAGCGTTTCAGATTCATCGAAATGGTTCGGGCATTCAGGCCTTCTCCCAGAATAATATCAATGCGAAAATCTTCCATCGCAGGATAAATAAACTCTTCCACAACACGGGGCATTCGATGAATTTCGTCAATGAATAGGATGCTCCCTTCCTCAAGGTTGGTGAGAAAAGGGAGCAAATCGGCCGGTTTAGAGAGAGCAGGGCCGCTGGTCATTTGTAAGGAGGTGCCCAATTCGTTCGGCAACACGGTGGCAAAGGTTGTTTTGCCTAATCCGGGAGGGCCATCGAACAAAATGTGTCCTAAAGGCTCTTTGAGTTTTTTGGCGGCGTTGACCGCAATCGATAAACGCTGTGTGACCTCACGCTGGCCGATGACTTCGTTCAATTTTCGAGGTCGAAGAGCGGCATTGCGGTTCTTCTCGTCGTTGATATTCAGATTCGCAGGTTCTCGCCCCATGTTGGTTGATCCTTCAGATGCCTTGCTGAGGTATGTGAAAATTAGGATTCGCTTCTTTTGAAAACAGCATTGATTACGTCGGCCACTTCTTTGATTTCCACCCCCGATGCGATGACCAAATCAAGCCGATTACGAGCATCGACCGGTGATAGGCCAAGGGTCATCAATGCCACATAGGCATCCTCGAAAATTTGTGGGGCTATCCCAGTCGGACCTCCGGCATTTCCGGTAGGGGATGCCCCCGAATTTGCAGAGGTCGGCTGCGCCATCGAAAATTTGGCCACTTTCGTTCTTAACGTGGCGATGATCTGCTCTGCCGAGGTTTTACCGATTCCGGGCATGGTGGTGAGCCATTTGACATCCTGCCGTTGGATCGCATCGGCCAATTCCTTAATAGGGCGCCCCATCGCCTTGAGGGCTTTTTTTGTTCCTATTTTATCCACAGTACAAAACAGTTCAAAAAACTCGAGTTCGAGTTCACTCAAAAAACCAATACGCCGAGGGATCATCCGGTTCGAGTTTTGGTTCGCTTCAATATAGTCGAGAATATGAAAGGTAATTTCGGAACCGGTATTCAATTGAATTTGCCGACGAACAAATTCGGGAATGAGAATTTGATATTCAAAAGGACCGATCTGCACGCGGACCTCTTCATCTAAAACACGATTCAGTATTCCGGTCAGCTTTGTAATCATGGTGTGTCAATCATTCCGTGAGACAAAGGGAGTTTCGTGCGAGGCCCTTCAATGATTTGAATTGAATTTTGACCTTGGGGGGCAGGAGTATCGATTCCGTTGCTGTAATAATGGCAGAGCGCCAGAGCGATCGCATCGGCGACATCGGCGGGTTCGGGCATCGTTTGCAGGCGAAGTTCCCGCAAAATGGCCCATTGCATTTGTTCTTTGCTCGCTCGACCGTGGCCGGTCATCACTTGCTTAACTCGTGTGGCGGAATAGCTCTGCAACGGAATTCCCTCTGAAGTAGCGGCCAAAACCAATACCCCGCGAGCATGCCCCATGAGGATGGCAGTGCGAGGATGCTCGTAGTGAGCATACAACTGTTCCATCGCCACGGCCGTGGGATGGTATTGGTTAACAATTTCACAAACCCCATCATAAAGGATGCGCAGCCGCTGGGCCATGTCAGAAGTTTTTCTTCCTTCCGAAGTGCGAATAATACCCGCTTCCAATAAGCGTGGTCCTTCTGCGGTTCGATCAATCAAGGAATATCCCGTGATGTTCAAACCGGGATCAATCCCAAGGATACGTTGACTCATAGGGTGCCTGCCTGTTCTTTTGTTCACTATGAAGGAATATCGGCGAATTGGCAACCCCGCTTCAGTGAAGATTTCCAAAACATCTTGCCTGTGAGGTTATACACATCTTGCGACTGGGTTGGATACCGTCGAGAATGTATCGATGGCAATCGATGGCAAACGAACACTCAGCTCAAACCTGCGATAAATTCCTATGAGCTTTCTTGCTACCGATTCTTGGCATTGCAGCGAATTCCTATAGTTTCATCTTCATGCCCGATTGTTGGACCCTCCTGAGAATCGTTTCCATGTTTCGTTTACTCTCCACTGGTTTTCTCTGTACTGCCTTGGTGATCCTTGCTCAGGCACAGAATTCGCCGTCTGAAACCAAGGCGCACGGGGCTTTGGTTCATGGACTGGCCTTCTCGCCTGATGGCAAAAAAGTGGCATCGGCCGGCTTTGATAAAAACGTCAAAATTTGGGAATTAACCGATAAAGGTTTGAAGGAAATCAAAGTTCTTCCTCATCCGGAACCGGTCGCAGCGGTTGCTTGGTCAAGCGATGGAAAATTCCTTGCAACGGGTTGTCATGATAAATCGGTTCGCATTTTCGAGGTTGCCGATTGGAAACAAAAGCACGAACTCAAAGGGCATACCGACACCATCGGTGCATTGGCCTTCTCGAACGACAATAAGCTCCTTGCCAGCGGGGGAAGTAATGCCGATAAATCGGTTCGACTTTGGAACCCTGTTGAAGGCAAAGAGCAAAAGAACTTGGGCACTCACGGTGGCTCGGTTTATTCATTGAGCTTCTCTCCCGATGATAAATTGCTGGCTTCGGGCGGATCGGACCTGATTAAGATTTGGGATGTGCCCGCCCAAAAAGAAAGTAAGCAACTCAAAGGACACGAATTAGGGGTGACCGGTGTCGTCTTCACGGAAAATAATGTGTTAGTTTCGGTGAGTCAGGATCGCACGATACGGACTTGGGATGTGGCTGGGGCAAAAGAATCGAAGAAGTTGGGGCCAACTTCGGACGACTTATTTGCTCTCTCTTGGGCTAAAGCAAGCAAGACCCTTGGTACCATTGGCTACGCAGGAAATGTACGAGTCTTCGATCTCAACAAGGTCGAGCCTATCTTTGCCACACAGGTTAGGAATCCGGGCTATTCCGTGACCCTCTCGAATGATGGAAAAGTTATCCTAAGTGGTCACGATAACGGAACGATCCAAATCCATCCCGTTTCGGGGATGAAAAAGTAGGAAAAACGATCGCATAGAGAGATGAACAAGTAGGAGAAAACAGGCTGGTGGGTATCGGAGAACCTGTCAGATTGGCACAATTCCTCATCCGTTCTTGGCAGCCCTTGCAAAAAAATCGATAATCGGTCATCATGAAGCAAATAAAGGAGTTAGGCTTAGAAGGGTTTTTTGAGGGTTCTTCATAAAATCCGAGGGCGAAAGATTTGGCATGTTATTTGCTTTTCAGATAAATGACCCTCGATCATGATGCATGATACGACCCAAAACAGGAGCCAGAGTTGAGGTAGGAAACAAATGCCGTCTGCAAGTAACTATTCGATTCTCATTACGGATGACGATCGCAATCTCCGCGAAACACTTGCGGAGATTGTCGAGCAACGCGGCTTTCATCCGGTCTTGGCTGCAGACGGTGAGGAAGCATTGGATGTCGTGCAGTCAAAACCGGTGCATTTGGCCTTGTTGGATATGCACATGCCTAAACTGACCGGACTTGAAACTCTTGAGTTGGTCCGCCAAGTGAACTCGCTGTTGCCCGCCATTCTGATTACGGCCGATGCGACCACCGATTTGATGCGGCAGGCTTTCCATGCCCACGTTTTCAGCGTGGTGCCTAAACCGGTGAATCCTCATATGGTGATCTCGACGGTTGTTCGTGCCTTGATCCGAGCCTATGGTAATCCAGATGAACCACCCGAAAAACCTTTTCAAGGAGTCATTAAGCAATGAAGGTTGTGCCTTTGAATGAGAACATTCTGATCGAACGATTGGAAGCCGAGCAAAAGACCGCAGGGGGAATCCTCCTCCCCGATAACGCCAAAGAAAAACCTCGCAAAGGGAAAGTTTTGGATCGCGGGGAAGGCAAGGTTTTGGACAATGGCAAACGGGGCACCTTCACAGTCAACGTGGGTGACATTGTTCTGTTCTCTTCTTATGCAGGTTCCGAGATCACCATTGGTGATAAAGAATATCTCATTATGACCGAAAACGATATTCTTGCGATCGTGAAATAAACAACCTGTTTCGCCCAATTTTTTGTGAATGGCCCCCGTTGAAAATTCCTTATAGGGGGGGCAAACGGTACGGCATAATGTGCCTTCGCCAAACCAGCTTAAGTCCGAAAAAATCCTCGGGGGGGGGCCGATACCCCTAAAAATTACCTTCATCAACTTGATTTTTCCCATGAGTTGTTCATGAAACCTTTTTGTCTCACTTTGTTCACTTTTGGTGTCCTTGGCTTATCGGCCTTGGCAGAAAGTAATGATGGGCCGGTCTTCCGTGGTGGGGTAACTCAAACGGGAGTCGCTACTGCGAAGTTGGCCGGGAAGATGGAGATTCGTTGGGAGTTTAAGACCAAGGATACCATCGAGGGGGGGGCAGTCATCGTCGATGGCATTGTCTATTTTGGCTCCTACGATCAGAATTTGTACGCCGTCGAGCTGAAATCGGGAAAGCAAAAGTGGGCGACGAAATTAGGACCGATCAAGGCCCCCCCTGCGATCCACAAAGGCCGTATCTATGTCGGGGATGTGGATGGGAAATTTTATGCGCTGGAGCTAGCTACAGGGAAAGTCTTGTGGAAGTTTGAAACCGAGGATCAGATCACGGCCTCGGCCAACTTTTTTGAGGATCGGATTCTGATTCCCTCCCATGATTCTACGGTCTATTGCCTTGACCAAGACGGCAAGAAGGTCTGGGAGTTTCGCACCGATGGCCCTATCTTTGGTTCTGTTCCGGTCGCTAAAGGGATGACCTTTGTGGCAGGGTGCGATTCCAACATGCATGCGGTAGATT
>CAZFDX010000089.1:0-2187 GCA_964518325.1 uncultured Alcaligenaceae bacterium
GGTTCGCCGTGCTGCTGCAATAAACTCCTGCACGGGGCCAACAGAAATTGCGATAAGGAAACTCATGATTTCACCTCCGTGAAGCCGTGCAATTCGGAAAATTTCAGGAAAGCTTCGATTGCGGAGCCATTGGGCGAGCGATCATTCATCGGAGAATTCTGATACTGAGTCAGTTGAGTTCCCCGAATCAGTGTGGGATTGGGGAGTGTTAAGGAGCGTTTTTTACTATCTCGTAAATCAACACCAGTGAGAGGAGGAGTTTTCAGACGGATGATTATCGGTACGAATTTCCCGTTGGCCAGTGCCAATGCTTTTAGAATCAGGGGGCTAGCCATTCGTTCACGATTTTGATCTGGATAAAGGGTTGTATCTTCTGGGTCCTTAGGGTTATCGCTGGATGGATTTTGAAAGTGGAAGACGATCGGTAATCCGAATTCAGCGCGAGGAAAAGCATTATCGGGAATATGGGTCAAACGAGAATGTCTAGTATTACGTCTTCCGGTAATGCGCCGAATCGTTTCCGGTTCGGGCCAACGGGAACGACCAGGACGATTAGGTACCGTCCCAGTGTTTCGACCAATCCCAGCTTTTTGACGAAAATCCCGCATACGGCCAATCACATCATCCCAAGCATTCAAGGCAGAGGTGTTCTCTTTGCCTACAAAAAATGCCGCAGCCAGAGTGGGCCATTCTTTCGCAGAGGTTTGCGAGAGGAAATTCTTTAAGCGAGCTATTAAATCGTTCCGATCCTTGGCCAACAGAGAGGGAGACTTAATCGAACCACAACCTCGCCGAGTTCGACTTCCTAAACCACCAAAGTTCACCCAAGCCCACATGGCAGGCTCGACTTCATTGACAAAGTCGGTTTGTTGAGAATAAGTAAGGATCAATCGAAACTTGGCACTATGCAAGCACGATGCCGGCTCGTCCTTGGAATCTTTTGAACTATCGGTTTGTCCTTGGAAAGGAAACAAAGCGTAGGGTAGAGATGTATTTTGGAACGGAGGTTCCCAAAAGACCTGTTTCCTGCCATTTTGATTAGGTTTGATCACAGCGCAAGCTTTGGGTAGATCACATCTCAATAATTCTACCCTAACTTGGATACGACTGGCATTGCTGGTGTCCCCCCATAGGACTGATTGTGCGGCTCGCAATTCATCTCGAGAGGAGTATCGACCACCTACCGTAGCCCGCCACCAGAACTGTAGTTGGCCTCGGATCGAGGTTGCTCGAATTGGAAAATTGGTATCAATTTCTCGGGCGATCACCCCACCACCGAACATCGGTGTAATTAATTCGATTTCGTAGGTCTGTTGATTGGTTTGAGGCGGGGCTGGACGCTCCGTTGGGCAAATCGGTATTTGATCGATTTTTGGCATGATTTCTACTCATGATATTTGAGTTTCGGCAAAGGGGTTCTCTGCCCTGTTAATAGTGTTACAAGTACTCTGAAACCGTTATGACAGAAAAAAGTCGCACTCGTTGAAATTTTTTGATTGAGCTGGGTTATCGGGAATTGGTTTAGAGTCCGATAAATTGACGATTCGTAAAGTTCCTCCCTCTTTCGGGTTATTTTTTCTCGGGTTTTTGGCCTTCGGGTTCGGGGGGTTCTTTGCCGTATTTGGCCTTGTATTCGGCTGCGTATTTGGCTTGTAATTTCGGGTCGCAGATGAAGCATTGCGATTTGGCCCTTGCGTGTTCCTTGCACCAATCTCCCTTATCTTGGAAGGCTTTGGCGACTTTCGCATCACACATGCTGCACTCGGCTTCTTTTACTCCGTGTTCATCGCACCACCACTCTCCGTGGGTGTGTCCTTTGCTGACTGCCGAGGGAGCGGGGCTTTTCTCTTTGCCGGTTTTGTTGCTCTCGGTTTTGGCCTCGCAGCCGACTAGGGACCACATCCCCCACGACAACAGCAGGCTCCACACGAGCTTTTGACTCACTAACTTTTTCATCAGACTAACTCCTGAACTGGAAGATCGTTCGATTTTTTCTCCGGAGCATCATCGTTCGATCTTGTTTCTTGAGGAGGATTACTTGCGGTCGATCCCCACAACCGTTTTCGGGGCCCCCTTGTCGGAAGTTGAAAGACCACGAATAAAACTCGAAAAACCAACAAGGACATGACCATGGCGGAGATCACTCCTCCGATCACCACGATGGCCAAGGGGCGTTGCACGTCGGCT
>CAZFDX010000090.1:0-9743 GCA_964518325.1 uncultured Alcaligenaceae bacterium
GTAGTATGAGGGATTATTCACGAAATGTTCTTTATTCCTTCATGGAAGAAATAGGCTGTGTGTCACTCTGGTTTAGAAGCCCCCATCGTTTTGGTGCATGGCGTTCTGGGATTTGATCGAGTCCGCGTCGGGGGACGGGAATGGATTCGTTATTTTCCGGGTATCGAAGAGAAACTGAGGGAATCGGGGAACAAGGTGCGAACAGCCAAGGTCCATCCAACCCATACCGTAGCCACCCGAGCGGCCCAATTAGTGGATTTTCTGGATCGAGAGTTTCCCAAGCAACCCGTTCATTTAATTGGTCACAGTATGGGGGGGCTGGATGCCCGCTATGCGATTAGTCGCTTGACGCCGCGGGGCAGGGTTCTCACGTTAACGACTGTCGGCACCCCTCATCAAGGAAGCCCCTTTGCGGATTGGCTCCGAAAATACTTTGGCCGAGGATTAGAACGGATCGCACGCTATTTGGGTATCCCTATGGGAGCACTCGATGATCTAACCACCACAGCGGGGAAACGCTGGAATGAGATTGCCCCAGATATTTCCGGTGTGGCCTACCTTTCGATAGCAGGGCTGTGCGAAACCAATCAACTCCCCTTGGCGTGGCGAATTCCCGCTCAAGTGGTGACCCCGATTGAAGGCAAAAACGATGGGATCGTTTCGCTGACCTCTGCCCAACACGGGGAATTGTGGGAGGTCTGGCAAGCCGATCATATGAACTTGGTGAATCGCAAAAATACTTGGGCGAAGTTCCCAACGGATCGCACGGGGGATTATCTCCGCTGGGTACAAAAACTCAATGGCATGGGATATTGATTCATTCCATCTAGTTGGGCGATTGGCTATCCCTCAGCTCTCACTTCCGAGGTATATAACATTGCAGCATTAACATATATGGATTCGTTATTTCTTCTTGGCAGGTTTGCAGTAGCTCAAGGCCAATAAAGCGTAGGAAGTGGATAGTTCCGGTGAGTTTTCCAGAAATGCCCCATTGGGGTTGGTCCAAGAACCGTCGGCATTTTGTTTCGATTTCAGAACCTCGAACAGTTCCTTACGCCAATCGTGTTTGTTCCCTTTGGCATCCACAAATTCATCTTCACCGAGGGCATCCATCGCTTTGGCGAAAGTGTGGTAGTAGTAATAAAGACCGGCATCTTTCATGCCCGGGTTTTCGGTTAAGGTGTAGTTCTCCCGAATCCAATTAATGGCCGATTTCACCCGAATATCATCCTTCGAGACCCCTGCATAAAGGAAGCTCTTTAAGCCAGCGTAGGTCATACCCCCTTCCGAACGTAATCCTCCTTCGGGAGTCCGTTTGTCACTTTTGGGATTATCTGCTTGGAAAGGATTGTAGACGAAGCCCCCTTTATCTTTGTCGGTCGTTTTCTTGGCAAAAGGTTGATCGTTGGCTTCGGGGCCGGGTAAGTTTTGGCAACGAGAAAGAAACACCAAGGCCTTTTTAATTGCGGGGTCATCTTTGGGAACGCCTGCGGTGATCAACGCTTCAATAAAGAATTGTTGGTTGGATACATCGGCAGTCATTCCTTTACCTTCGTAACCGACACCCCCAAATTTCAGGTCTTTTTCGTTCTCGTCATTTTGTAAAGTGCGCAGGAACGCCGTGGCCTTCTTGATTACTTCGGTATATTCGCCTTTGTCGTTGGCCTCCTTGAAGGCAATCAACGAAACACAGGTGCAGTAATTGGCAAGGAATTTATTGTAAATGCCGCCATCCTTTTGAATGTTCGATTCCAGATATTTGATTCCTGCTTTGACTACAGGATCATCCTTTGTTCGCCCGTTGCGAATCAGACCTGCGGTAATGAGCGCCGTGGCTCCGGGACCGGCTCGAAGTGGTTCAAAAGCTCCCGATTCCTTCTGCTTCGATTTCAGAAAATCGGCGGCCTTGTTGACCAATTCATCGATCTGTTTTTGTTCAACACTGGTTTTCTGTGCGAAAACCGGAAAAGCCAACATCAGGCTACAAAGCCCGACGGTCCATAATTTCATGAGTGTTTCTCCTATGTGGTTGGTAGGAAGATTCTAGCAACTCTTGTTCCAAAATACCGGAACGATCCCTGTATGCATTTGTACCTGAGCCTGAACATGCTCACTTCACGAGTCAAAATGAAGAGGAACCTCTCCGATAAGCCCGATTCCCGAATCTAAGACGATAGGCCCTAACCAGAGATAATAGGGAATCGATTTCCTCGTTGCTGTGAGAAGGAACACCACTTCGAGTTGGTAACAATTCATGTTGTTACAACCCGTAACGCAGTCTCGTAACTCAGTACGGAAGATAGCAATTTTTGTCCCTTGCTGGGCAAATTCTGACCAACTCAGATCGGCGGAGGTTGTTTTTTCTGTTATTTTTCCCCTTTCTCAATCGAGGCGCAAACATCAACCCCCGAATCGGGGTAAACTGTTCTAGTAGGATGCGAACCTTTTTCTTTAGGTATCGAATCTCGTTATAAAGCCCAAAAAATTCGGTAGAATAATGCCCTGATAATGTCTTGGGTCAGTGGCGAATTCTCGAGTTGAGGTATTGATGGCAGACGCACCCAATCACGATACGACAATCCTTCCAGATGAAGAAAGGGCTTTTCAGAAAAAGACGGAACCGGTTGATGAAAAGACCACTGCCGAAGCATTTGTCCAAGAATCGATGTCTAAAACCGTCGATTTTGTACCGAATAATGACCCCGATTTAGATGATTTTTCACTCGATGACGATGATTCGGAAAATGGCTCGAAAACCCCGAGTTCCGTCACGGAAATTCTGACCCGAGATTCGGTCGAAGGATACACGTTACTCCGCGAGGTTGGTCGTGGGGGAATGGGAGTCGTTTACGAAGCGGTTCAAAAAAGTTTGAATCGGACCGTGGCCCTGAAGATGATTCTTTCCGGAGAGCATGCAGGCTCTTTAGAAAGGGAGCGATTTCGCAGGGAAGCCGAGGCGATTGCCGCACTGCATCATACCAACATCGTGCAAGTGTTTGAGGTCGGGGAAGCCAGTGATCGCCCCTATTTTGCGATGGAGTTTGTTCCAGGGGGGAGTCTCGCATCGCATCTGGATGGAACCCCTTGGCCTGCGATGGAGGCCGCCAATCTCGTGGAGGTTTTAGCCCGCGCTATGGGCTATGCCCATAATATGGGAATCGTTCATCGCGATTTGAAACCGGGCAACATCCTCATCTCCGAGCGGGCATTTATCTCGGATGTCCAAGCGCGAGAAAAGAAATCCGAAGATCATAAAACCCCCCTGTACAATCAGGTCAAGGATTTTTCCAAGGCAGCCAAGATCACCGATTTCGGCTTAGCGAAGCGGGTCGAACCTAGTTCCGATTGGTCGGATTCAGACCCGATTGGCGATGTCAAAACAAAAGGGCCGCACACTCGTTCGGGGGCGGTCATGGGAACCCCCAGCTATATTGCACCGGAGCAGGCCGCAGGCAAAAATCGGACGATTGGTCCCGCAACCGATATTTACGCTCTGGGGGCGATTTTGTACGAATTGCTCACGGGACGCCCCCCCTTCCGAGGTGAAACGGCCTTGGATACGGTCCTCCAAGTTATTTCCGATGATCCTGTCCCTCCCTCGAAACTGCGTGCGAAACTCCCGCGTGATTTGGAAACGATCTGTCTGAAATGCCTGCGAAAGGACCCCGCGAAGCGTTATCTCACAGCGGAAGACTTGGCAGACGATCTAGCCCGATTCCAAAAAGGGGCGCCCATCACCGCACGACCCATTTCGGTGCCGGAACGATTCTTGAAATGGGCCAAACGCCATCCCGCGGCAACCGTTTCTGCCGCGACCTCGGCGATTGCGTTGATCGCCATGTTTAGTGTCTCGGTGGCTTATAACCTCCAACTGCAAGAAGCGAATTCGCAAATTGCCGATCAAATCGAAGTTGCGGAAGCCGCCCTGAGGGAGGCACGAAGGGAGAAAGAACTAGCGGATTTAGCCCGCCAAAACGAGGTGAAGGCCCGTCGAGAAGCAGAGGCCAATCAAAAAGAAGTCGAACGAAAAAAAGCTCAAGCCGATCGGGGGGTATATGCCCTGCAGTTGATCCACGCAGCTGCAGCGGCAGAGCGCGATCCCGAACGGGCAGAAAAATTGCTAAAAGATACCCGCAAAGCCCCCAGAGAATTTCGCGATTTTACATGGAACTACCTCAAAAACCTGTGTCAAATTTCTAGTAAGCCCGTTGGACGGCATATTCGGGGGAACAATTTAGAACCGGTCGATGCCGCTGCGATTTCTCCAAGTGGCAAGTATTCTGCAACCGGAGGCCGAGATTATCTGGTGCGGGTCTGGGAGCATTCTTCTGGCCGAGAACTTTTCCATCTCGAAGGACATAATCAGGGGATTACCTCACTCGCATGGTCTCCCGATGGGCATACTTTAGTCAGTGCCGATATCGAAGGGGTAATTCATCTGTATGAACTTCCTGAAGAGGAGAAGTTCCCTCAAATGGGACAAGGCCCCCGCTCGATCCAACCTTGGTATACTCTCGAAACCAAACAGTTTATTTCGTCGGTGGTGTTCGACATTATCGGGAATTACTTAGCCTTTGCAGGAAGACGGGGAGAAGTCGAGGTTTATGAAATCCCCTTGTTCGAGGATCGACCCCTCAAAAAACCTAACCGAGTCAGTACAGTCAAAGGGACCGGTAAACAAATCAATGCCTTGTCATGGTCTGTTCGGGGGATTTGTTTTGGTTCAGAGGATGGCACGATTGCTCTTTGGCAACCGTTTGAAGATGACCCCCCAGAGTATCTCCCGAAACAAGCGGGCCGCGTGCTGGCTATGGATATGACCTTCGATGGCGATACACTGGCCGTGGCCCACGATCAAACAGACGACTATGCGATCAACGTCATCAAAGTGACCACAGGGAAAGAATTATTTCGCTTGCGTGGACATAGCCGATTTGTCACCACCATCAAATTTTCTGGGAATGGTCAACGACTGGCGAGCGTGGCACGCGATGGAACCTTGCGAATTTGGGACGCTACTACAGGAGCCGATCGCGGAATTTATCGCCATCCATCTCCACAAGTTCAAACTTTAACCATCGACCACGAAGGGAAGCAGGTTATTACAGGGGATAGTCAGGGTACGGTTCGGCTTTGGGATTTCTCTCGTCAAAACGATGAATTGATGACCTTGGCGGCATCAGGCATTCACACGGGAGCAATCTCTTCCTCTGCAAATTGCGTAGTGATTTATGATCGAAAGGGTGAGATGAAATACTTCCGCTTAGGTTCACAAAAAGGTGATCGCGATCGGCAGGAGAATTTCAGGCTTCTTGGTTCCAATGGAGTACAAAAGGATATTGCGATTAACGATTCCGGAACTTGGGTGGCTTCAACGAATGGAAATACAATCTTCGTTTGGGAAGTGCCAAAAGATGCCAAGGGGGCCAACCGTGTCAAGATTTATGCAGACAAAGATGTTGGTCCGAATATCATTAGTTTGAGTATCCAAGGCGATACACTGGTTGTTGCCTCGGGCGAAAATGGAATCGCATTGATCCATCTCAAAACAGAAAAAATCGAGAAAGTCGAAGCCGCAGGTGGATGGCCTACTTATGCTGCCTTGACTCCGGATAGTAAACATCTTGTTAGTATTTGGGGAACTGGTATCCAAATTCTCAGAAAAACAATCCGAGAAGTGAAACTCGCGGGTGAAGCGCCGATCACCATCGAAGTTTTTGAAGAGGCCGTTAGTGTACCCTTGGCTCAGACCAAAGATTTCATTCGGTTTACTTTTGGCCCTGGAGAAGGCGAGATTCCTTGGACCCTAGTTACCTGTGATGAGGTAGGGCATATCGGTTTGTGGAACCCTGTGATCGAAGAAGGAAGAATCACCAAATTGACTCCAAAAGGCCCCCCCCCCAGTTTAGGGACCTCTTTTAACGAGCCTTTGTTTGCCGTCTTGGTGACTCGGGATGGTCAAACAGTGATTACGGGGGGAGCCGATCGCATGATTCGCACTTGGGATTATGAGATTGGGCAAGAAAGAGTGGCCTTCCCTGCTCACAATGCGAAGGTTATCAGTTTGGCTATGGACGGTCGCGGGAATTTATTTTCTCTTGGTCAAGATGGTGTCTTGCGTATCTGGAATGCCGAACCCTAACACTCTAATCTTCGCACTAAAGTGAGCAGGTTAATCAGGTTTTGGGGTATTCCATCCTTGGGGAAAAGGTAACGTCATTTGCAACGGCAGATGGCCGAAACGGGCGCGTAACCGATTCACAGCAATCAAAACCCCTTTCCGGCTGATCATCCATGTTTCAAATTGACGTTTTTTGGGTAAATCGAGTAACATCAAACCCACAAAGATCGTTAACAGACCTTGCCCTGGAACCCCTGGCAAGGAGAGAATCATACCCACCACTACAAGACATGCCCCTAAAAAATTTTTCACAATCAAACCGGTCCAACGAATGATGGGATGTCGGTGAATCCACTTTCTAGGTGGGTTCGGATTAATGAAATAATCGACCGGAATTTGGATGACCGCGACGGCGACCAGTACAAGCGACAGGATGGCAGAAGAAATTGAGAAAATGGCCACGGCAATGGCAATATCCTGACCCGACCATCCTTCCGGTATCAACCAAGAAAGCCAACTTGGCACAATCGAACCTCAAAAGCTCCAACGATTACCACCCGTATTTTATCAACCGAACATCAAAAGGGTGGACCAATCGAGTTCTCTTTCAAATTGACAACCAAGTTCATAATAATCTGCCACTTCACGACAACTACGCACGATAATCCGGACCCATTGAAAGTTCTCAGGGGCATTGGTCGGCCTGATGTTGAGGATAGTACCAACGGGAATCGCTTGTGAAATGCCAATCCGCAGCCCACCGCTGGAACGGTCCAAAACAAAGGCTTCCCATCGCTTCACATTCCCATTCGCATCCGCAATGATTAACGGGCTGGGCACACCGGTCCGACGAATCGTTTGCCGACGTTCTTCGTTTCGGGTTACGGGGGGCGGGTCAAGGTTCGGGTCTATATTGGCCGGAACCACATCGGGCAACGGTTTCTTGGGCCGACGACCGAGAAAGAGAAAACACAATACCACAATTAAACCCGCACCAATCGCACCCCAGAGCATTGGGTCTTCCAGTGACAAGTCCGATGCCCATTTTGTAAGCGTTTGCATATCTCCGGCCTCGACTCATTCTTCCTAGGTATAGATTAGGTCACTTTAAGTTTGGAACGAAATTCTTAATAATGCAACTCGAATTTCAAGGAACACATCGAATTCTCACTGAGTTGCCCGCGAGGTAATTGGTGTAACGACCGAGTCCTTTGGGCATACGGAGCCGAGTCTTTTGGCACATCAGATCGAATCATCCAACATGTCAAGCCGAATTGTCAAGCACACACATCCTCTTCTCACGGGCAATTCAAGGAATTTCTGGAACACGTTTCCAAGCGGAGGTGCCCACTATCCACAAGTCTGGTTTTTTCTACAAAGTTAAAAGGTAACCTCTTGTTGTTGAGGGGATTACCCTCTCAAATTTTGGAGAATCCTTCCATGTACCGCCTCTCACTCTTGGCCCTTGTAATGGCCGTTGTACCGACTTACGCCGAGGAACCGAAAAAGGCCACCCTCGGAACGATCGAACGGAAAGACCCCGCATTTGATAAACTCGTTCCAAAAGATTCGGTGATTGAACTTTTGGAAAAAGACAAATTCGATTGGTCCGAAGGACCCGTCTGGGATGCCAAAAATTCTCGCGTTCTGTTCTCGGATATTCCCAAAAACATGATCTGGGAATGGTCAGAAAAAGGGGGGTTAAAGGAATTCCTCAAACCTTCCGGTTACACAGGTACAGAAAAATTCACAGGTCGAGAACCGGGTTCCAATGGATTAGCAATTGGTCCCGATGGAGCTTTGTATCTCTGCATGCACGGTGATCGACGAGTCGCAAAATGGGTCGATGGCAAATTCATTACCCTTGCAGATAAATATGAAGGCAAACGCCTGAATTCCCCCAACGATTTGGTATTCCACTCATCTGGAGCGATCTATTTTACTGATCCGCCTTATGGTCTTCCGGGACAGATGAAAGACCCCAATAAAGAACTCGATTTTCAAGGGGTTTATCGCCTTGGGAAAGACGGAAAATTAACGCTGTTAACCAAGGTGATGTCTCGTCCTAATGGGATTGCCCTCTCTCCCGATGAGAAAACCCTATATGTGGCTAACTCCGATCCTGAAAAAGCCAACTGGATGGCCTTCCCTGTGAAAGAAGATGGGACTTTGGGCGAAGGCAAAGAATTTTTCGATGCAACCAGTGAGGTCAAAACCAAAAAGGGCCTGCCCGATGGTTTGAAAGTGGATTCACAAGGGAATGTCTGGGCCACCGGTCCGGGCGGAGTCTGGGTTTTCGACTCAAAAGGCAAGCATTTGGGCACGCTTGCAACCGGAGTCGCCACTGCCAATTGTGGATGGGGTGGTGATGGTTCCACCTTGTACATTACTGCCGATAAAAACCTTGTTCGTGTGAAAACAAGTGTGAAAGGTTTAGGTTGGAAGTAAAAGGTCTCAAGATCGATAGATCAACATGTTTTGATACAAAATCGCTGCTGGACAAAATCCCTTGTGAATGAAAGATTCAAGGGGCTTTCTCATCAAAAGTCCGCATCTCTCACCTAAAACAATCTTTCGATTTTCTATCTCTCATAAAAAGCCCCAAGCATCAGGTGCTCGGAGGAAATTGATTAGGATCGATGCCCAGTTGTTTGAGCATGTCGCGAAGCCGTTCATTCTGAAGGGCCAATTCTTTGGCCTTTTCTTCCTCCTGTTTGGCTCGTAATTCCGCTGCGAGTTTGGCTTTGGCTTCGGCTTCGGCACGGAGGCGTTCTTCTTCAGCTTGTTTTTGAGCATCGAGTTTGGCTTTGGCTTCGGCTTCGGCGCGGAGGCGTTCCTGTTCGGCGCGTTTTTGTGCATCGAGTTTGGCTTTGGCTTCGGCTTCGGCACGTTTTTGAGCATCGATTTTGGCTTTGGCTTCTCGTTCAGCTCGATTTTTTTCTTGTTGCAATTGTTGTTGCTGTTGTGCCAACCGTTCTGCCTGAATCGCTAAATACTCCCGTGTGGGTCGCATCAACTCGCCATTCGGTCCATATATTTCTAACCGTTCACCCGACCAATCAAATCGAATTCCCAAAATTTCAGAGGTCCAATTTGTCCCGACGATCTGTTCTTTGAGTTCGTCTTCTTCGCGAAGAAAAACTCGTACTTCGGCGGGATCGGTGAATAACCAGTAAAATTCTTGCACGCCGTATTTTTCGTACCAGTCTCGTTTCTCTGCGATTTCCTTTTTGGTGTTCGAGTTGGAGTGAATTTCAAACACCACGCTGGGAATCACGCCGTTCTCGCGGTGTTGAACGTAAGATTCACGGCCTTCGGGACGATATTGGGGGACGCCGAAACAGACCATGACATCAGGAGCCATCCAAATACGACTATCGCCTGCAACGGGATACCACGCGAGATCAGCGAAAATGCCGACCTCATGTTCACGATCGCGAAAGAGGAGCCGGAGGTTATCGACGAGGAGAGTAATGTAATCGAAGTGGATTTGCGATTCGGCCAATCGTTCCTCCGTATGAGCAGGGTATTCGATATCGGGTAATTCGGTGAGATCGATGTGCCTCATCGGGCATGCTCCCTCAGGTTTCCGGTCATTGTAACCCGATTGTTTGGTTCGTAA
>CAZFDX010000091.1:0-2301 GCA_964518325.1 uncultured Alcaligenaceae bacterium
GTGTTTCTAAGGAAACATGGCATTCCCTGCCCCGTTCTTTACAGAGTTTAGCCAATGCATGGAGCATCGGTTCAGGACCACAGCCGATCACCGGTCCTTGAGGAAAATCTTGGGCCAATAAATCGGTAATTCGGCCCCGAAACCCTTGCGAGCCATCGTCAGTAGCGACTTTCACCTTCACACCAACGCCCCAAAAATCATCCAGTCCCGCCAGATAATCCGCCGAGCGGGCACCATAAAATAGGGTCACTTTCTGGGCGGTTCGTTTGGGAGGATCGTTGGCATATCCTGCGTGGCCTAGCAGTTGTTTGGCATACGCTAAGAACGGGGTTTGCCCGATCCCCCCCGCAACCAAATTCACATTTTCTTGCTCGCCCAGATCGTAAAAGCCGTTCCCCAAAGGCCCCCAAATTTCGATTTGTTCCCCCACACGCATCTCGCTGAGCATGCTGGTCATTTTCCCCACCACGAGATACACAATTTCAACGATCTCGGGTTCCCGACGCATGTTGCCTGCCACATCATACAGGGCAAACGGTCTTCCCAATAAGGGGTCGGTCCGATGGGGGATTTTCAGCATGACAAATTGTCCGGGTCGAATCGACTTTGCAATCTCGGGACAATCGAGCCGAATTTGCCATGTTTTGGTTGCGATCTCTTGATTGAATAGGATGCTAGCCGTCTGTTGAAGCATCATTTAGGCCCCGTCGAGGCAGGAGTTCGAGACGAAGATTTGATCGAAAGACTTTTCGCTTGAGCAAATCGCTGTAAGCTCTGAATTTCAGGTAAGCTGAGCCGACGCGATTTCCCTTTCGGTAACCGATCGAGCCAAATGGGACCAATGGCCGTTCTGCGTAAACGCAACACCTTATGATTGAGTTTGGCAAGCATCCTTCGGATTTCTCGATTTTTCCCTTCGCAGAGGACAATTCTCAACCAAGTACTTTGCCCATCGTGTTTGAGACGTTTGACCGACTTGGCCTTCACTCGACCATCCGAAAGCCAAACGCCCGTCAGAAGTTGATTCAAATCCGCCGGTGAGGGATTACCCGCCACAAGCACTTCGTAGGTTTTCGGTATGCCAAATCGAGGATGAGTCAGTTTCTGGGCCAAATCCCCATCGTTGGTCATCAACAGCAGCCCTTCCGAATCTTCATCTAATCGGCCGACTGTGTAAACCCGTTGATCTACATGCGGAATCAGGTCGATCGCACGGGGGCGACCGGCAGGATCATGATTCGTGCACAAATAGCCTCGCGGTTTATTGAGCAACCAGTAAACCAGTTTTTCTGCATGAATCAAGACATCATCGACGTAGACTTTGTGCTTATCCGGATCGATCCGAATACCGAGATCGGTCACTTTTTCGCCATTAATCTTGACTCGACCGGCCGCAATCAGAGTATCGCAATAACGTCGAGAACCAACACCGGCATGAGCTAGATATTTATTGAGTCGTTCCATAGAAGTAGATTATAGCACCACTACTGAGTTTGAAACACAAAATTTCGCTGGGTATGATGCCCTACTAAGTTTATGTTGAGGTGTCATCCTACCACGATGTTGAAATGCTAAAATGCCCAATGCTGAAATATCAAGATGATGTCGCGCCATGTAGATGGTGTTATGCTGTGCTGTTGAGTTGCCGATCAATGAGGTTGATGAAAAAAATGGCTGTATATTGATCGAATGGGTTTGTGTTTATATACAAATGTTCAGGATAGTCGATTGTTTTCAGACCCAACACTATTTCAAAGGAATGTCTCGTGGCCAAACAAGCAACTTCAATTGATCCCAAAGTCGTCTTAGCTTGTTTAAGAAAGGCCCTGAAAGGCCCAACCCAGCTCCAAGGCGATGACAGCAATTCTATGTTTCCCAAGGGGGCGAAAGGAAAACCTCTGGTGGAATGGGCAATCTCGCAAGGGTATCTCTACACCACCAAAGGGGATGTAAGATTTCCTGGGAAAAAGAAGCCCGTTCAAGTGGAATATGGAGTTCTGACCGAGGCGGGGCGCAAATTCATCTTTGATGAAGAGAACCCCAAACCGATTTTAGAATCTTTATTACCAGCCGTAGAAAAATTGGGCAAAATCGATACCCCGAAACCAGAGGCCATTGCCCAACAAGTTCAACAAGTCAGCGAAGAGTTAGATAAAAAAGTCAACCAGATTTTCGAGTCCCAAAAATCAAAGCTGATGAGCGAGCTGGAAAAAAAATTCAGCAAGCTCGAAGAAGAACTTGTCAAGAGTGTCGGTAAGATCAAAGAAGATTTGGCAACAAACCTTGGCTCTAGTTCGACCC
>CAZFDX010000092.1:0-8592 GCA_964518325.1 uncultured Alcaligenaceae bacterium
GTTGCTGCAACGAGTAAACCGAGGATTAACTCGGTGATTACCCACAAAAAAATCATCCCCAGCCCGATGAATATCAGCCACATTCCGACTTGCGGAACAGTCAGCGATTCCGAATTGAAAAGGGCATGAATATCCGATCGATTGAGGCTTTCGAGGGGACGGGTTCCCAAATAGTCACGCAAGCCCGCATAGCAGCAGATGCCACCGACAAAAATCATGGGCAGGGCGGTTAGCCCCAATATCCTCACGAGGAAGCGAAATCGCCCTGCGATTCCTAAACGATGTCGGGTATCCAAACTTGGCATATCTCAAACCTTCTTAAGATCATTCCATCAATAAAATTTTATTGCCAACGACGACTTTCCACACTACGCACGGTCAGAAACAACGCCAGCGCTGCGACTGTGATATAAAGAACGAGGTGGCCGGTATCGAGGATGCCACGCCCAAAATCTTTGACAAAATGTGTGGGCAAGGCGAAATAAGCAGCGATTTGGTGATAGGGGGTTTCGGGTGGGAATAAGCGGACCATGAGATCGGCAATGAGAAAGATCATTCCCAAACTGACCGATAACAGGGCGGCCACCATTTGCGATTTCACCAAACTCGATACCCAAATTCCTAGGGCCAATAGCATTAGTCCCACAAAAAAGATGCCAATCCCTGCCGTCAAAGCGGGGTAGGGGTCAATCCCTGCGGTGACAAGTGGGATTTCGTCGTGATTTTTATGAAGATAGGCAAAGACTCCACTGATTAGGAATGCGAGTAACGAGAATAAACAGGGAAGCCCTTTTCGACCAATGGGCATAACGATACTGGCGATCAACAGGACGATTCCCATACCGAGAGCGATGACCATCCCTTTGGCGTACAGTGTGAAGCCGGCCGCGTTCCAATTCAGGTCCATCAGGACGGGAAAATAGAAGACGAAAGGCACCCAAAGAATGAGGTAAAATCCGACGGCGGCCAAATACTTGGCGAGAACAATTTGCCAATCTCGCACGGGGGCGGTCATGAGCATTTCTAAAGTGCCGGTGCCTCGCTCCTCAGCAAAGAGGCGCATGGTGATTAAAGGAGGAACCAAAAGAAAAATGAACCAAAAAAGGTAGCCATCTAAAAGAACCACCCAAGGAAATTCGACACCAACAGGCCCCGAGGCGGTTAATTGTCGAAAGGCCAACCAATAATGTCCCCCCATCACCGCCAGAAAAACCACTAACACCACATAAGCAATCGGTGAAAGAAAATAAGCGGCAAATTCTCGTTGGATCAGGCTAAGGGTAGAACGCATAAATCTCCCGATGATTCTTCTGGTTGCTTCATGATTATTGGGGTTGTTCCACCATTCAACGGTCGATGGCACCGGTGATGGAAACAAAAAGGTCTTCTAAATTCCCGTTAGGGTGGCGTTGCTTTAATTGTTCTAAGGTCCCTTCGAGGGCCACTTGTCCTTGATAGATGATAATGGCCGAATCGCAGGACATTTCGACTTCACTCAGAATGTGAGTGGAAAGAAGGACGGTATGTTCTTGTCCCAATTCTTTAATTAGTTTGCGAGTCTCGCGGATTTGTGTGGGGTCTAACCCCACGGTGGGTTCATCGAGAATCAGAACCGGCGGATTCGCAATCAGGGCATCGGCAAGGCCGACCCGTTGCCGATACCCCTTCGAGAGCGTGCCGATCAATTGACGGCGCACCTCTTTGAGCCAGCAACGTTCCATCACAAATTGGGCGCGAATTTTTCTATCGCGAACGGGAAGCCCCTTCAAACCGGCACGGAACAGAAGGTACTCATCGACCCGCATTTCGGTATACAAAGGGCACGATTCGGGCAGATACCCGATATTCCGGCGGGCTTCGATGGGGTTCCAAAAAACATCGCAACCGTTAATGGTGGCCTGTCCGGATGTTGCTGTGAGGTAACCCGTTAAAATGCGCATCGTGGTCGATTTACCGGCCCCGTTTGGTCCTAAAAAACCAACCACTTTTCCCGCATCGACGTGAAAAGAGACGTCACGCACTGCCGGATAATCGCCGTAGTATTTGGTGAGATTCCGAACGGTAATCATGGGACGCCTATAGGGGTTTTTATCAGCTATCCGAATGTATGAAATAGGTTGTCGGAATGGGTTTGGCAAGGGTGAAGGAAGTGGGTTTGCGTTGATCCTGTGCGATCTCATGGTGATTCCGAATGATGACCGAGGCTATGTGCAAAACCCATCTGATTGCATAATCTACCCCTATGAATCAACCCAGATCAATCGACCTACATGAATCCGAATGTTCTTTTATCCGAAAGCTATCTTGTTACATAATCTACACCAGATAAATCGACCCCTATGAACCGACCCCTATGAACCGACCCTATGAATCGACCTTATGAATCCGAATGATCCTTTATCCGAGTCCGAGCGCCAACGATATGAATGGCAAATGTGGATTCCTGACTTGGGGGAAGAAGGGCAATTAAAAATCCGCCAAGCCAAGGTACTCATTTCGCGAGTCGGAGGTTTAGGTGGACTAGCGGCGTATGAATTAGCGGCGGCTGGCGTGGGGACGTTGATCTTGGCTCATGCAGGTAACGTCAAACCTTCGGATTTGAATCGCCAACTATTGATGCAAGAAAGTGCTATTGGCTCTTCGCGTGTGCAAACGGCCGCGAACCGACTACGAGCGTTCAACCCCTATATTCAAATCGTAGAAATTCCTGAAAATATCTCGACCGAAAATGCCGATCGATTGGTCCGCCTTGCTGATGTTGTGGTGTGTTGCGTTCCCAAATTTGAGGAACGATTAGCGTTGAACGAAGCGTGTGTCCGCGCCAACAAACCGATGGTCGATTGTGCCATGTACGAGTTCACCTGTCAAGTCACTACGATTATCCCTCACGAAACGGCCTGTGTGGCGTGCCGCGTCCCCGAGGTTCCCCCCACTTGGAAACGACAATTTCCGGTTCTGGGAGCGGTTCCGGGGGTGGCAGGATGTTTAGGAGCCATCGAGGCAATCAAGCTCATCACAGGGATTGGCGAACCGTTGAAAAACCGTTTGGCCCTGTTCGATTTGAAAATGGGTCGCTTCCGAACCCTTCAGTTACAGCGGCGGGGCGATTGCTCCGTGTGCGGGCAAAAACATCCTTCTGCGGATAAGGTGATTTAATTTCCTTTTTGTCTTCGATTACACGCTCTGATGTAATACTCCTCCTTTTTGTCTTTGATTACACGCTCTGATGTCATGTTTATCATCAGAAGGATTCAAGGGCCAAGGGATTTGTGAACAAGTAATGGCTTGTCAACTGGGCCTTTGGCTTGACCCCCTATTTTCAGTAATCGAGTGAGGCCATGAACAACATGGAAAATCTTTCTCGCGTGACCTAACATCATCTCAAGTGGCCCGCAACACGATTCGGAAGATTCAGAAAACACCCCTACGCGATTGTTTTGCTGCGATTACCATAAGGTTTTACTCGCGGTATGGTCAAACTTTCGCGATTGCTCTGCCGAGACTCCCATAAGGTTTCATTCGCGGTATGCTCAAGCTATTTTACACGGACCATTTTGTGTTACCCCTTCCAGAGGGGCATACCTTTCCCATGTCGAAATATCGCCTGCTGAGAGAACGAGTGGTGAACTCGGGGTTGATCCAGATCGATCGGCAGTTGATACTACCCCATGCTGCAACCGATGAGGAACTAGCGTTGGCCCATGACATCGATTACATTCAGGCCATGAGCCGAGGAACCATTTCGGAGGCCGATATGAAACGGATCGGCTTTCCTTGGTCCCCACAGTTGGTGGAACGATCGCGACGTTCTAACGGCGCCACAATTGAAGCCTGTTACAGTGCCCTTGATTCGGGCTATGGCATCAATTTAGCTGGGGGAACCCATCACGCATTTCGCGATCACGGAGAAGGGTATTGCTTGTTTAACGATGCCGTGATTGGTCTGCGGCAAATGCAACGAGAATCACGCATTCAACGCGCTGCGATCATCGATTTAGATGTTCATCAAGGGAACGGCACGGCGGCCTTGTGTCGCCTCGATCCCTCGTTGTTCACCTTCTCGATGCACGGGGCGAAGAATTATCCATTGCGGAAAGAAACCAGCGATCTGGATATTGAACTGGCCGATGGAACCACAGATCAGGAATATCTCGATCATCTGGAACATCATCTTCCTCAGGTTCTCGAAAAAAGTCGAGCAGAAATGGTCGTATACTTGGCAGGGGCCGACCCGTTTGAGGGGGATCGGTTAGGGCGATTGAAACTCAGCAAAAAGGGATTATTGCAACGGGATCAAATGGTTGTCGAACAATGCAAACGAAATGGGGTGCCGATGGTGATTGTCATGGCCGGAGGATACGCCCATCATGTCATCGATACCGTTGATATTCATTGGCAAACGATCCAATATGTGTTGGAACAAAGCTCAAGCCGATCCCTTCAATCCCCCTGAGGAGCGGTCAGCCCCAAGGCCTGTAATCGCCGCAATAAGCGAGAACGGTGAATCCCCAATGCTTCCGCCGTGGCCGTTTGATCCCCGCGACATTTCCGCAAGGTTTGCTCAATCAATCTTTTTTCGACCTGTTCGAGAATGTGATCCAATTGGATCGGTCGAGGTTTGGGAAGGTTGGAACTACTTTGCAAGGAAACCGACAGGGCTTTCAGATGGTTCGGCAGATCGTCAAACGTGACCTGTGATTTCTGGGAGTGGCTGGCAATTTCTGCAAGGATGGCTCGCATTTCGCGAAGATTATTCGGCCATGAGTAATGGGTAATGGTTTGTAGTACCTCGGGGCTGCTCTCGATTTTGTCCCATTTTTGGAGTTCCCGTTGCCAAACGGCGACAAGGTTTTGTGGATTGGCACTAAGGGCAGGTAGGTCGATTTGCAAAATCTGGAAGGCATCGCGATAACTGGGAATGATGTTCTCGAAAGTGGTGCTTCCGTTGATAATTCGGGGCGGATTCGGATGCGTAATCCACCATTCGACTAACTCGGCTTGCAGATCGGCCGCGAGGAGCGCCGGCTCGCGAAGATAAATCGTCCCCACCAAAGGCGAATCGGCAAGACCATTGTGACCAAACAGCAAACCCCGAATGAGATAGGGCTGCAACGCAGGTGTATCGATGAGGATAAACGCTTGTTCGGTTGTGATACCAAAATGATGAATGGCCCGAGCGAGTGTTTGTTTCCCAATTCCCTGAGGTCCCTGAATCCACAAGGGGGTTTTCAGTGAACTGGCCAATTCGGCTTGGGCAAATTGTCGATCGTTCAATCCTAGACTATCCAACGAATGCTGCTTGATGTGCCCTTGCCGAAGGTTAATCAAATTGGGGCTGACCCCTTTCGTAGATTGATCGGGCTTGGGTTTATCAATGGGATGAATCAGGCCGATAATCCCCGTGATTTGGGTGGCATTTTGTAAGGGAATAAAGGTCACCTCCCACCAAGGGGGGCCGAGTCGTGCGGGGGGAATCGCTCGTCGAACGGTCATGATACGGCCACGAAAAACCCCTTTGGGGGGCGCCATAACTTGGAGAACGGCCCGCACGGCAGCGGGGCCTTCCAGCTTGCGCGGGTTAGCGTATTCCTGAAGGACACTTTCCGATTTCAGGCCCGTTAAGGCTTCCCACGAGGCATTGACCATCCGCACTCGCCGGCGGCGACTGAGAAAGAACATTGCCTGTTGGCTTTCACCAATTAACTCTGCCCATGCCTGACTCATACCGGTAACCTAATCCTATCCTTTTGATCGTCAAAACACGTTCCCTACTCGTTCTCGTTCTGTTCACCATTTGACCTTTAATCGCATGATTTCCCTTCGATCGTCAAAACACATTCCCTACTCGTTCTCGTTCCGTTGACCATTTGATATGCTAGGAACATCTCTCAAATGCGAGGCTTGCTTATGCGTTGCACCTGTTTTTTCTTCGTTCTGGTATCCTTTGGCTCGCTTCTTGCTGCCGATAAGGATATGAAGTTGGCTTATACCCATTACAACAAAGGGTATTTTGAAAAAAACTCTTCCGGCTTGAAAGGGGAATCATCTTATTTGGTGATCTCGGATCGGGAAAAGTTCGATTCCATCTTTGGGGTGGGCTTCGTGATGGGACCAAAGCCTGTGTTGTTACCCAACGATGCCGACGAATTCAAGAAACTGTTGGTCATCGCCACCATTAAACGAGGCAATTCTATCACGAACTACGAAATCAAAGGGGTCACAATCACCGAAGGAGTAGTCACCCTCGACTACAAAGCCACCGCCGAAGCTCCCAGCACGGCCACGTTTGCAAGCCCCCTGATCCTTTCGATTCCCAAAGAGAAGGTCAAAAAAGTGATCTTCAACGAAAATGGGAAAAAGGTCCACGAAGAAGCCGTGAAATAATCCTCTGCATGTTCCGTTTTTGTCTCATCGCATTCTGACGGTTTGAAAGTCTTTGTTCCCTTTTTGTTGGAAAGGAATTGAGACAGAGTTTTTGGAAACCCTACCTTTTAGAGGTCGATCTGCTATCTTGCTCTTTAATCTTGTAGAAACGAAAGATCGGACTTTGTTTATGCGTGCATTGATTGCCAGTCTTGTGGTTGGATACATAGGCGTTTGCGGCGCGGTGGCTCAGGTTTCCAAAGAACCGGCCACTGCGATCACTCAAGCGCAGATTATCGTCTCGGCCACACAAACGATTGAAAAAGGAACCATCGTCATCAAAGATGGAAAAATTGTGGCGGTGGGCGAAAAAGTCGAGATTCCCTTGGGCGCTCGGGTGCTTGATGGTACAGGGATGGTAGTTTCGCCCGGTTGGATCGATGGGCTGACCACACGCGGTTTTGATTCGGCTCAAAAACGGCCGCTCTCTCCTCCGGCTGGTCCCGAAGACTTGGCCTCGGATGTCTTGGCCGCTACCAAGCCCGATCATCGAAAAGGTTTGATGCCTGAATTCGAGGTGCGTACTGCCTTGCGCCCCGACGATCCCGCAATGAATGATTGGCGTCGCGCGGGGTTTACGGCGCAACTGTCGGCGCCGGAAGGCTCCTTTCTTTCAGGGCAATCGGCGGTGATTTCTTTGGGTGGAAAATCCCCTCGGGAGATGATTCTGCGGGCGCCGGTATTTGAGCACGGGATGCTCCGAACCATTGCAGGGGCCGATTATCCTCGGGCTTTGATGGGGGTAATCGCTCACCTTCGGCAATTATTTCTCGATGCCGATCGTCATTCTCGTTTAATCCAAAAATCACAAGAAGGGGGGGGGGCAGAAAGGGTTCCTGCCGACCCGTGCCTAGAGGCGGTGGCCCTTATTTTGCAAAAGAAATTGCCCCTCTGTTTCGAGGCCGATACCTCCAGTGAAATTCATCGCGCCTTGGATTTTGCCGAAGAATTCAAAATCCCCGTCGTGATCTCGGGGGGCAGAGAGGCCTGGAAAGTGAAGGATCGTCGGGCAGGGAGCAAAACTCCGGTGATCCTGAAACTCAGTTTTTCTGAACCCCTCGAAAAGGAAAAAGAAATGCCCCCGCTGGCCAAAATCGAACGGGACCGCCAACGGGCCGAAGAGGTAGCCTGTGCCCAACAGCTCCATAACGCAGGGGTGAAAATCGCATTTAGCACCCAAGGAATTTCGGGAGATAAGCCGGTCGAAAAATGGCGAAACCATTTACAAAAAGCTCTCAAGGCTGGTTTGAGCCGCGAGGCCGCCTTTCTTGCCTTGACCCGAAATGCAGCCGAGATTGTGGGGGTATCCCCTCAAATTGGCACTTTAGAGGTGGGGAAATATGCTCATTTGCAAGTCACCACCCACCACCCGCTCGATGCCGAAGCCCAAACAAAATGGGTCTTCGTAGATGGGGTCATCTACGAGCAGGAAATTGTTAAAAAGGACCCTCCCAAAATTGGTCCCATTGAGAAAAAGCCCGAGGTCGCAGAACCCAAAGCGGGTGAAGAAATCGAAACCGAAGCAATGCGGAAACCCAAACTGCAAACAAAAGGGAACGTCCTCCTCAAAAACGCCACCATCCTCACTTGCAGCCGAACCGGCACGATCGAAAATGGCGAAATTGAAGTGGTCGCAGGGAAGATTCAATATGTGGGGCCGACCCGTATCCGTGAGGTCCCGAAGGAGGTCACCGTTGTTGATCTCGGGGGCTGCTTCATCATGCCAGGGATTATCGATACCCATGCCCATTTTGCCATCTCGGGCGGGGTGAATGAATTTTCTCTCTCGGTGGTTCCGGAAGTTCGTGTGCGAGATGTGATCGAAGCTGAAGATGTCCAAATTTACCGGAGCTTGGCCGGTGGAGTGACCACAGCCCGATTATTGCACGGGTCGGCCAACGTCATTGGTGGTCAAGATGCCGTCATCAAATTGAAATGGGGCCGCTCGGCTAAAGAATTATTGATTCAAGATGCCCCTCGGGGAGTCAAATTCGCGCTTGGGGAAAACGTCAAACGAACCGATGGTCGCTTCCCCAATTCTCGAATGGGTGTCGAAGCCGTATTAGTGCGAGCCTTCTCGGAAGCCAAACTGTATCAGAAACAATGGGACGATTATCGTGCCTCGAAAGGTGCCTTGCCGGAACCCCGTCGGGACCTTCGCTTGGAAGC
>CAZFDX010000093.1:0-6530 GCA_964518325.1 uncultured Alcaligenaceae bacterium
TAGCCGGAGAAGTCGTAAAGTGCGAACGAATCGCCGGGGTGAACGATCCTGTCGGCGGTCAAAATCACCCCATAGGTGTAGCGGTACTTGTCACCGTCTGTTGCTCCGTTTGCCCTCAGTGCAATCAAACTTGCCTGAGCGGTCAACGAGATTCCGACAAACAGAGCAGCTGCCATGGCGCGCTTCAAGTTGCGAATTCTCATCAGAACTCCTCGGAAGTAAACACCAAATCCCATCGATTCCCTTAGTCGTTCCTCTTTGGTTTTGGTTCTGTTGCGACCCACACGGGCCATCTATTCCGTTGTGGTAAATAACAAAGATTTTCCCCCTGTCAATCACAACATTTCCGAAGAGCAAAAAAGCTCGATAACCCGAAATAATCAGGCAATTTTGGTAATCTGGTCAAATCAGAAGATGGGAAAAATCGACAAACCAGAAAAACTGTGTTAACTCACGAGCAGACTCAGCCCCTGCGTGTTTCACTCGATCGAAAGGAGCAGGGCCTTCTCGCCGCTGTGAACTCGCTCTGTATCCGTTGTGAACTCGTTGTGAACTCGCTCTTTATCTAGCGAGTTGAATGAGAACATCATCGGGCGGGAAGATCAGAGGCTGAAGATGATTCCGGAATGCCTCCGATTCCATCAATCGCATCGCTCATTTCTCGATCCCATCCTTCATTCCTCGATCCCATCTAGAGCGAGAGAACTCCACCAGTAAAGCGATTCCCCATTCTGATGATGTGACATTCTTAAGTATCTTGAATTTTGAATTGTGAGATGTTGGAGAACTCCTTTGAACCTTCGGGTGAATCCCTATCATAAAAGGAGGATTCATCGAGTTTCGCCCAAAAAAAACCTCTGAGTTGGCCTATGAGTGAATGGTACTACTCCGAACGGGATGAACGTCGGGGTCCCGTCTCGCTGGAAGAACTCCAACAACTGATCGAATCGGGCAAAGTGGACCCAGACGAATTGGCTTGGACCGAAGGGATGCCCGATTGGAAGCCCATCCGCTTGATTTCGGAGTTGCGGCCCCAACGAGGGGTGAATTATTCCAATGCCTTTGAATCCGAAAGGCCCGCACCGCGACGACCTTTCGATCCCGATCGCGATATTACTCTGGGGCGACAAACAGCCGAAGGATATGAACGCGATAGCTATGACGATGCTAGGCGTTCTCGTTATAACCAAGCGCCGCATCGCGGTGTCCTGATTTTAATTCTGGGAATCATTGGGCTTTTGGTTTGTGGGTTCTTAGCTATCCCCGCCGTCCTCATGGGCAAAGCAGACTTGGCCGAGATGAAGGCGGGGCGAATGGACTCCTCGGGGGAAGGCCTGACTCGGGCCGGTTACATTCTCGGAATGATTGCTCTTGTGCTGATGTTCTTCCAAGTCGTATTGTTATGTGTGATGTTTGGGGTGGCGGGCATACAGCCCTAATTTTGCGTCGGCCACACCGGATCGATTTTGAGTTCCGACTGAGGTTTGGCGTGAAGGGGGGGAGAGGCAAGTCTAGGCCAACGCACACTTTCTCAACAAGTCAGTAACGCTTCCGAAATCGGTTTCGATTTGTTCAACGAATCGGCATGAACTCCCATCGGGACCACTTGGAAGTAACGCCCTAAAATATCGAATAGCTGATTCACCAATTTCAGCTTCGGTTTTAGGGATTGTTTCATTGCAGGGAAAAACTCTAAACCCACTTGATCTTCCTGACCCATAAAATCCAGCGGGTGGAGCAAAAGAGAAAGATTCGTTCGCGTCAATCGGCATAAGGTCAAGGCGATATGCCAATAGAACCTTGCCAACAACGGGCTTATCCCACCGAGATAAAGCAAATAACTCAGGTGAATGGGGATTTTGAAAAGGGGCATGGTGGTGACAGGAATTTCTAAAAGATGCTGTGCCTCAGGCCCCCAACGATAGGGCTTTAAGGGACGAAACCCCTCGGAAAATTTGCCAAACAATTGGCTTCGTTTTTGTCGTTCCTCATCGGAAAGCCCCTGAGATTTGGCCAGATAATACATGCGGGCCAACGGCCCCAAAAAGGTCGGGAAAGTCGAACAATCGTATTCGTAGCCTCGCCGATCTAACACTTTGAGAACTGTCGACGAGAATGAAAAGCCCGGTCCACGAAAACCTTTGGGGCGAACTCCGGTCACTTCCTCAATCGCGGCTTCGGTGCGGGCGAGTTCGGCCTCGATTTCTTCTTCGGAATACAAATGCAACCAAGGCTCGTGATGGTACGAATGATTCCCAACCTCGTGCCCCTGTTCGGTGATTTGACGTAAAACCTCTCGATCCTCCGCCAAAGCGGCATCCAGCCCCACGATAAACCAAGTGATCTTCCAATTCCGAACATGGAACAGGTCCAACACTCGGGGCACCACAATTTTTAGGTACGAGGGGTATTGTTCCCAACCAGCATCGCCATGAGTCTTCATGTAAGACCAGCGATTATCTAAATCGAGAGACAAACTCGCCAAGGGAAGGACCGATTTCATGAGGTGGCTCCAACAACCGGTGTGGGTTTCTTCGCGGGGGACATTTCGGAAATCGCGGGGAAATATGTATCGACCAAGCCCAAAGTATCATTCACATTCAACGTGCCGTTGACAATGTGAGCGGAATTCAAAAAGGCCAGCCCTGCCACTTTTGAGACGATCGGCGGAACCTTTTGCGAATAATTCAACGTCGATAAATCAAAGACGTTCCGCACCCGTGAAACCCGAAAGGCCAAAAGCTGATCGCTGTGAAAATGGGGATAGATTCGGGCCAATGCTTCGAGAAATCGGGCCTGAATCGATTGGTCAGGCTCTTCAAAAAGGGGATCATCGGGCGCCACATACTTCGGTAAATAAACCAACGTGTGACCATTGAATTCTGCCCGATCCACCAAGGCCGACATCTCTATCACTGCCGTGAAGGGCACCCAATTTTCCGTAAGGTTGGTCACATAAAAACGATCCAAAGGTTGCTTCAAAACCAGCGAAGCACAAACGATTCCTTGATAGCGAATTTGACCGAGCGCTTGCCGTTCGGCCTCGGGGAGTGTGGGGCATAATTTCGCCGCCAAGGGACTTGCTGCCGTCACAACAATTCGATCGCAAGAAATTTCTTCCCCTGAATCTAAGGTGATTCGGCCCGATTCAATCTGTTTCACCCGTGCTTCGGTCCGTAGGTCCACCCCCCTTTGTGCCAAAACGTCGGCACAGCGTTTGAGGATACGGGCGTAACCCCCTTTGACATAGCCAAACATTTCCTTCTTCAAGCCGGAACGACGGGCAGCATACATCCGGTTGATGGTGGCCCAAATAAAAGCGGCCGAGGTTTGTTGATACCCTTCACCTAATTTGGCCCGAAGCAAAGGTAGCCACATTTTTTGGAAGGTTTTTTCACCGGACCAGCGTTTCAACCAATGGGCCACCGGAATTTGTTCCAACTTCGACCAATTTTTAATGCGAGAAGCCCGCAGGATGGTCAAAGCTAAACGAAACTTGCTCAAAAGCCCCAACGGCGGGAAGGTCAAAAACTCCCAAGAATTCGACAGAGAATACAATTGGCCATCGGTATAAAAACCGGTTTTGGTTTCGACCCATTGTAACTCGTTTTCGAGATCGAAATGCTTGAGGAAGCGTCGGGTTTTGTCGTCGGAAAGAAGGGTAACGTGGTAATGACGATCCCAAACCAATTCGCCAATCGACCAAGCCGAGGCCAACCCCCCGATCTCGGACGCTGCCTCTAGCAATATCACCTGATCGCCGCGTTCCGCAAATCGACGAGCCAATTCTAGGCCCAACACGCCGGCTCCGACGATCGCCACCCGTTCCGCCATAGTTATACATCTCCTCGATTCTACTCATAATAGAACGAAAAACCGACCCCGATGGGCGAGAAACCGATCGATCGGCAGAAAACGGAAATTTCAGATTCGGGCAAAAATATCGACAGACCCACCTCAGATTCGGGCAAAAAAATCGACAGCCCCACCTCGATCGATGTGAACCGACTCGATTCATTCCGTCATCGATCCAATTCGATTCCGGTTTCGATTCCGATCTGGGAGTTAAGATTCCGATCTCGATGTCGATGTCGATGTCGATCTCGGTTTCGATTCCGATCTGGGAGTTAAGATTTGGGTGTGGCTCGCCATGCTTTCCAATCGTTGAGCGTATATTGGACCATCACCCGCGTGGCCTCTGCCAGCCAATGTTTGTCACGAGCTTCAAGGTCTTTCAAAATACTCTCGCGAACCTGACGGGTGGCCAAATGAATGTTGGCGAGTTCGGCCCCCATCGCTTGGAGAAGATGTTCTTGATCGCGTATCGAGGTCAGATGATTCAATTCAATCCGCGAACTGCGCGGGGCTAATCGCCGTACTAGCCAATTCCCTTTGACCATCAGAAACGGGTCCGGAGAACGGGTCAGCTTCGTGAGAAGCCCTTTGATTTGATGCTCCTGAGTGCGATGACCCAAATACCAAGCGGTTGCCGGCGGAGTCAGGGCTTTGGCTTCCCGTGCAATCCAACTGCCAAAAGATTTCATCAAGGCCACATAGCGAGGCTTCCCTAGCGATCCCACTCCCACCCGTTTCCGCAGATAGTATTTGAGATCACTCACGGTGAGGGGTAACGCCATTTCCAAGGCGTTTTGTGCTTCGTTCGGTAAGGGTAAGCTCGGCTCGGCCAATTGATTTTGCAGGCGGTTCCAATAGTATTCGGGGTCGCGTTCTTCGATCATTGCCAAGGCGCGAAGTTCGGGGTGCAATTCTTCCAGAACGAATGGGTGCCCATCTTCTTCGATATTGCGCCGATAACCCCGAATAATCGCCTTGGCGGCTTCTTCGTAACTCAATTCATCAAGCCCTGCCTGTCGTGCTAAACGATAACTGGCCGATAAACGCACCAAGTCTTGCGTGTAGGCCATGCAATCGACTTCATCAAAATCGTTCACCCCCCAACACAATCGCCCTTCTTCATCTCGCCAAGTGCCAAAATTCTCGACGTGGGCATCTCCCACACCGATCACCTTAGGTGCTTCGCTGAGTTCCTTGCACAAACTGAACCATGCCCCCACCCACCGATAATATGTTCCCCGAAAAAACGGGAAGGGGGTATCCGTTCGAGAAAGTTGTTCGTGTTTGTAGTTCAGGTCTTCTTCATTCAAAGGGAAGAAACTCCTCAACCACGTCTCGTAACTTTGGGTAGCAAGATGGATATTCATACAGGCGGTTTACGACAAAGCTGAATCAGCAGCAACCTCTTGAAAAAATCGTGGGAATCCCCCTTGAATCTGGGAAGAGGGAGGCTACGATAACAATATGATATCACTTCAATATCGGAGCTTCCATGAACGAAAAAATCATTACCCTCTCATCGGGAATCGTTTGGTTGATTGTGCTGACGCTGGGGGGGCCGTTAATCATTACGGGATTGATCTACATGGCGGTGCAAACGGCGGGGGCGCCAGGGTATGAATCCACGCTGTACATCGTCGCGACCATCCTGTTTTCCCTTTTGTGGCTCCTTTTGCTGTGTGGGTTTATCGTGGTGAATCCGAACGAGGCCAAGGCCTTGCTGTTTTTTGGCAAATATGTCGGCACTCTCAAAGAATCGGGATTCTTTTATGGGAACCCGTTTTATCTCACGCGGAAGGTCACGTTGAAAGTGCAAACCTTTGAAACAGGGCAAACCAAAATTCCGGAGGTGAAGGACCCCACTACGGGAAAAGTGGTGCAAGAATCGGGTTTATCGCCCCGAAAACCGACCAAGGTCAACGATAAGGATGGCACACCCATCGAAATTGCTGCGGTCATTGTTTGGCGGATTGTGAACACGGCCGAGGCCCTATTCCAAGTCGATGATGTCGAGGATTTCATGTATACCCAATCGGAATCGGCCTTACGAAACCTTGCCAGCCAGTACAGTTACGACACGAACGATGGGGAACATTCCCTGAGAGGGCACATCGATGAGGTAGCGAAACGATTGCGAGAGGAAGTTCAAGATCGTGTCCGAACAGCAGGGGTGGAAGTTCTCGAAGCTCGGATTAGTTATTTGGCCTATGCCTCGGAGATTGCTGCTGCGATGTTACAACGGCAACAAGCAGGGGCTTTGATTGCAGCGCGGGAACGAATTGTGGAAGGGGCCGTCGGAATGGTCGAACATGCTCTGGAGATGATTAACCAAAAAGGGATTGTCGAACTCGATCCGGAACGCAAAGCCGCCATGGTCAGTAATCTTTTGGTCGTCTTGTGCAGTCACGCGGTTCCCCAACCCGTTCTGAATACCGGTACTCTGCACAATTAAACGTTGCTGCCCTGCTTGAGGATGAATCAACATCGTCGCCCTGCTTGAGAATGAATCAACGTCGCCGCCCTGCTTGAGGATAAAACCATGACCCGATTGTTCACATTAATGCTCTTCGTCGGTGCCAGTTTCGGGGCCGAGGAACTCGTTGAATTGAAACGCGAAGGGGTCACGTTGCATGGGGCGTTAGACCGTCCGCAGGAAAAAGGGCCTTTTCCTGTGG
>CAZFDX010000094.1:0-3862 GCA_964518325.1 uncultured Alcaligenaceae bacterium
AGACCTAAAGATCCGGAGATTCCCTGAGGGATGCTAAAATTAGGGACCTCGCAAGCTCGTTTGGGTGCGTTCAGAAAAGAACCTAAGGGGCGTGCCCAAATGCTCCAAACCGCTCGCCAAACCGTTGATAATCTCATGAAACGATTTCCCAAAGGGCCGGCCTCAACCAACGCCGTTCTTGAACGGGCCAAGGTCATGGCCTTGCAAGGAGATCGGGGGGGGGCCATCAATGAACTTCGCCGTTTCATGCAAGACCCTTTGAATAATACCGAGGCCGCCCCCTATGCGGTGGTCTATTTGGGCACGTTACTGCGTGAACAAGGACGAGCAGAAGAGGGAGCCAAACTTCTTGCCGAAGCTCGCCAACGTCATGAACCGAATCTCCAAAAAACTCCCGAGGTGATCGCTCTGTTACGCTATCAACAAGGTGTTTGCTTGCAAGAATGGGGCAAATTTCCCGAGGCCCGCACGGCTCTCGAATCGGTAGCTACGGTATACAACAACAAACCTTTGACCGTCGAGGCTTTTCTTCGTGCGGGTCAATGTCGTATTCAAGAAGTCCGTAAACAGGTCGAATCGGCTTGGCAAGAAGTGAATAAGGCCCAAAAGCCGGATCAACGTAATAATGCTCTCAACAACCTTCGGACGGTCTACGCTGCCATGGTTGATGCCGCTAACCAACTCGAAACTCGGGCCACACAACTGGCCGAGGCAGTTCCGAATTCCGACGCTCGGGAGCGAATGTTTTATGAAGCCGCTTGGGCTTATCGGTTTGTGGCGGAGTGGGAAGGGAATGAAGCCCGAGACAAAGTCCGTTCCGAACTTCAAGCAAAACTCCAAGCCGAGGCCGATAAAAATCATCCGAATGGGAAAGCCCCTCCGGTGATCGTTCCAGAAATCACGAAGGTGATGGTGCCTGTCACCCCGTCCGAAAAGAAAATGCTGGATGTTTACGAAAAGCAAGTTCGTGCTTTTAACGATACGCTTCTTTCGGTCGATGCCCGTTTTGAATGGTCCGAATTGATAATGGATCGAGAAAAGTACGACGAAGCAATCAAAATATTGACAGATGCGAATGACTTAGAAACTCGTGGAGATAAACTCCCGTCGGCGGAACTTCTCGATCGAATTCGCGTCCGCCTAGGGGCCTGTTACTATGCCAAGAAGGATTACGATTCGGCATTAGCCCAACTCAAACCCGTTGCCGATAATGAAAAATCCCCTCATCGCGGGCAGGCACTTTATCGCGCGGCCGAGGCGTTACTCGCAAAGAATGATGCGGCCGGTGCAGTGAAGTATCTGGTGTTGATTCGTGACAGAGGGGAATTACAAAACATGCCGGCGGTGAGTGATCGGGCGATGCTTCGCTTAGGGCATGCTTATGCCGCTTTGGAAAAATGGACCGAGTCCCGCCAAGCCTGCGAACTTCTTTTACAAAGGTATGGCAATAGCCCTTGGGTTCACGATGCCCGATATGCCATGGGCTGGGCCTCCCAAAAATCCGGTCGATTCGATGAAGCCATTCAATTCTATCAGGCCGTCTGCAACAATACCTCCAATGAATTGGCCGCGAAAGCTCACCTGCAAATTGGGCTTTGTCATCTTTCCCAGAAACGCTACGGCGATGCCATCTCGAATTTCTTGATTGTCCCAACGACTTTCGATTTTCCGGAACTCAGTGCCACCGCACTTACCGAGGCGGCTCGGGCTTATGTGGAAGATAAAAAGATCGAACAGGCGGAAAAACTGTTGAAAAAGGTCATCAAAGAGTACCCCACAACCCCTTGGGCGAAAGTCGCGCAAGAACGTCTCGAAAAACTCCCGAAAGAACCAGCCAACCCACCGAAACAATAAATCACATCATCGGAAATGGGTTGAACACTAACATCAGCATGAACAGGTGGCGTGAGATTTGATTGAAGGAATCAATCACACCACCCAAAACGATTTATACACCGTTCTAGATTTATACACCGTTCTATACAAGGACTTGCGAGTACCAACCAGCTGGACACCGTTCTGTTCAACAAGTAGGAATGCCAACCTGTAGAAACGATAAATCACCTTTTCTAAAAAGATTTTAAGCGATTCCCACACCCTTGAGTAATCGATTGAGTTGATATTGGCCGATCAGTTGACTTCGTTCTGGGAACATTTCTTCCAGTTGAGGAATAATGTGATAGTTCCAAATTGTTTCCAAACGGTTCCGATCTAAATCTTCCACCATGAAATAAGTGTGACCAATCGCATACGAAGAGTGATGGATACCTATATCCTCTTTGATCTTCTGATTGATTAATTCGAGCAGGTTGGGCACAATTTCAGCGAGTTCCGGCTCGTGGGGGGGATGATCCGCATACCATGCACGAAGCATATTGGGGTTGGGATGCATCTCCACGAAGGCAAATCGTCTCCGATGACTGGAATCGATTTGCGTAAGATTTTTATGGGACGAAACGCCCATTGTTGCCAAAAGATACAAATTCTCCGGAATGCGAAAGGGTTGACGCGACAAAGGAAGGATTATTTCTCGATCTCGATATTCGAGCAAATAAGAGGCTTCTCCAAAAATCCGTCCCAGATCGCTCCGTTCGATTCCATCGATTAGAAGGAAATAGGCTTGGCTGGGGTTGGCTTGAGCCTTTTTCGCTAACTGAAGTAAGATGCCATCCTGCGTGGTTTGTTGGTGGACCCTTTCGATAAATTCTTCGTAGTTAATGCCCGGATGAAAAGGAACAATGCGAATTCGTTCCGGATCATCCGCAGTGAGAAGTCGAGCAAGTTGCCGTGCCGTGAAGGTTTTCCCAGTACCAGATAATCCAAAGAACAGTAATTGTTTCTTCAAGCTCAACAAGTCAAGGGTTTGTTGAAGCCATGCTTCAGAAAGATACGTTGTTTTCAAAAATGTTTGAGTGTCTAACGACGTTTCGGGGGCTTCTAAAAAGGGCAGAGGCTCCTCGGAGATGGCACACGCATAGGCCACTTTCAAGCGATCGAAAATCAGAATGATTTCGCCCACCAAGTCTTCCCGCCTGAGTAACGAAGATTCTTTGGGGATAAATCGTTCTGCGGAGATGTGTTTTCCGCTGGCCCAATGCCGTAAATCGGCAGCGGACTGGATGGGGACCGATTGCCCCTCTCTTTTGAAATCACAAGAGTTGATGGCTCCCGAGTTGAGCAGAATTCGATAGAGAGACTCGGCGTATTTCTGGATATTTTTGCGAAAACAACGGCCCGCCTCTCGGGCGGCTCGTCCAAGCATCAGCCCGAAACCTAGACCCTTGGGGTCCAAACGAACGAAGAGTTGAACATCCTCTCTTTTGGAACCTTGGGATCGCCGGTAAAAGGCAATCCACATGACCGTTTCATAGGGGTAACTTCGGCCATGATCGTTACGGGTGATACGGGAAAGAGTTTTACCCGAACGAATATCGGTCTCGATATCCCAACCTAGTTTTCCGTTCAGGATGGGATTCAAGTAACGAGAGGCAAGCGCATCTCCCAATTCCCAAAGGGGGTCACGCACAGCAAAATGGTATCGGCTCCTTTCGGAATCCATCCATTCGTCGGAATTGTTTTCGTTTAATTCTTGCAGAAACTCAAAACTATCCTGACAAAATCCTTGAAAAGAGGTCTCGGAATGTTGTCGATGATCATTCCCCATCACGGAAGCTAACACATCGGGAATTTCTAACGGATGAACGCGAAAATCTTCCCGTAATCGATCAAAGGATTCTTGATAGATCAGATAATTGTCAAAGACCGGATTTTGCAGAAAAAAACCATCGTGGAGATAGGCCAAAGCCTTCCGAGTCGATTCATTCCACAGGTGATAAGTTCGTGGGTCGCGTATGTGTAAGAT
>CAZFDX010000095.1:0-2878 GCA_964518325.1 uncultured Alcaligenaceae bacterium
GGGGGTGGGGGAGAGGGGTGGGGTGTCGGAAGGAGCAGGTGGAGGTATGTCTGAGGGTGGCGCGGCACGATGTGGGAGGTCTGGCGCGTTGGGTGTCGTGGGCGGGCGGTGCGCACGAAGAGTTTCCGCAACGGTACCGCCCCGATTTTTGCGGGGGGTAGGTGTGTCGTCAGCTTTGCGAGGCCCGGGCGTGATTGCTCTGCCTGCCCGAATTGCCGAGGGCGGGGCAGTTCATTACCCTTGTGTTGCAGACCTTGCGGACCCCTTATCGATTCTTGCGCGACCTTGTCGTTTCTATGTTGCTGCGTCCCAGTTCGGGGCCGGTGAACGAAAAAACGGTACTGGAAGAGGGACTGCGTGCGTGGTTGGAGAATCTGCAAGCGGAAGCGGTTCGCCGTGCCGGTTCCCACCCCATGTGGAAACATCTCGCCGAGGGGTTTTCCGGCGATTTACGGCAACAGGCCATGGAGCGATTCCATTTGAGCTTTCGCGATTTTCAATTATCCTCCACCGATGAGATCGATGCCGCCGCTCGAATGGTGACCGTGGGTCTAGAAAATAATCCTGCGGCGTTGGGGACACTTCGCGGCGGGAAATTGGCCCTTGATTTAAGCGCGATCGGGCTTGGCTTTTGGGCCGGTGGATTGAATTGGCCGACTTTGATTTACATTCCTTTGTTTGTCTCGTTAGCCCATCAGGGGGTCGAGTTAATCGTCCATCAATATGTAGAAGAGAAACGCGCTGCCGTGCGGAATACCAAAGAGTTGGCCGTGCTCCAAAAAATGGCCACCCCCTTGGCCGATTGGCTCACGGAATGGCCTGCCAGTGGTGGAACCGCCTATGAGAAACTGCAAAAAGTGTTGCGTAGAATTCCCGAGGATGTGACAAACCTAGCGAATCGAACCGAGGCCAAAATTAGCTCATGAATGATCCTGCTGCTACCCCCATGTTGCGCACCTTATCGCCGTTGTTGCACACCCTTTCACGCGATCTCCGGGCTTGGCTGGATACCCCTCACCTTCAACCGCTGAGTTTGATTGCTCGTTCCGAACTGGAAGGAATGTCTACCGATTTGCATAGGCAATCGCAGGCGTTGGATGTCGATCGGCCTTTACTTATCATCATGCTCATGGGGGGAACCGGTGTCGGCAAATCGACTTTGCTGAACGCTTTGGCGGGTGCTTCCGTGGCACCGGCTTCTTTCACCCGACCCACAACACGCGATCCGGTCGTTTACTATCACGAAACGATCAAGACCGAGAAACTCGATAAACTTTTGCAACATTGTCGATTGGTCCCTCACGATCGCCCAAATTTGATCGATAAAATCATTGTGGATACCCCCGACCTCGATAGTAACGATCTGGCGAATCGGGATAAACTGATGGCCATTTTGCCGGTTGCGGACATCGTCCTGTATGTTGGCTCGCAAGAAAAATATCACGATCAACTCGGTTGGGAATTGTTCAAACAGCAACGCAAAAGAAGAGCCTTTGCGTTTGTTTTGAATAAATGGGATCGCTGTCAACTGAACGGGGCCACGGGGCTTCGTCCCGATGAGGATTTGCTTCGCGATCTGAAAGCCGAGGGATTCGAGAACCCCATTCTGTTTCGGACGGTCTCGCAAGCATGGCTCGAAGAACCCAACGGCCCCGCACACTTGCCCGAGGGGGAACAATTTCGGGACTTACGCGATTGGCTCGAACTAGGGCTAACCCGTAAGGAAATCGAAGCCATCAAGGCTCGCGGGGTCGAACAACTTTTGGGCCAATTAGCGGGGGCCTTAGAACGGGCGACTCCTCCGGATTTAACCGAGGAATCACTACGCACTCAGCAAGCCTGGGAAAATGTGTTACGGGCCGAGGCAGAATCGAATAGTGATACACTGGCCCATACTTTAGACCCCTATGCCCCCGAGGTGGAACATCATTTTCGCACCCAATATCAACATAAATTTCGCGGGCTTATGTCGATGTATCAACGCTTGGTCACCAAGCTCCGCTACACCGGAACGGGACTACGAGACCATCTCCCGTTGATGCCCAAGGTTCAAAAAAAGATCGAAACCCCCACCGATTGGAACCTAGCAGCCTTCGCTCATGAATTAACTCGTGTGGCCGGCGAAAAGGTGTTAAATCAACGCTATTCCGCCTTGGTGAATCGATTACTCGTCGAGGCGGATCGTCAGCGTTACCCCGCATCCTTGCTCAATCAGGCCACGACCGAGGCTTCCCGTATGGATTGGCACAGCCGATACGATCAAGCCCTCATCGAGGCCTTGTCTGCTGCCGAGAGGGCCTGCACCGAACCCACAGGGTTCCGCCGACTTTTACAAGTCACTTTGATCTTCGCTGCGAATACCCTGCCCGAGTTGACCTTCCTGAGTGCTTTCGGGGTAATTTTGTGGCGCTACTTTGTCGAGCAAAATGCCGATATTTCTTTGGTGACCTTACTCATTCCTTTTGGCTTAACCTTGGCTGTGTTGGTCATTTTGCAACTTCTCATCGCTATGGCACTCCCTCTGCGCTGGGGGGCCGTGCGAGAGATATTCGAGAAAGAATTGACCGAAAAGCTGAACGAAGAATTGAGAAGCATTTATCTGGAAATCCCCAAGAAGGTCACCGAGAATTTATTGAAAGAACGTCAACAAATCGAGCAACTCCGCCTCGCCGTTCAAGAATCGCTCACTTGGGTCACAGAACGGCAAACGGCAGCACAAATTTCCTGTTTGTAAGAAAAAGTTTCCAAAAATGGTTTCCATCTCAACTTTCTCCAAAATTTGGATTACAACTTTTCAATTTCTTATCTATAATGTTATTTGTCTTAGTTCATATTTGCATATTAAAAAAGATTTAGATATTTTTTATTAAAAGGTTAT